>NZ_JAMYTP010000009.1:0-245220 GCF_040322515.1 Mesorhizobium sp. M0136 | reverse complement strand
GGGCGTGCGCAGTTCCATGACGCCGATATCAGCGGCAGCCGCTTCTCGTTTGCCAATCTCGCACGGGCGGACTTCCGAGGAGCGAGGTTCACCGCGCCGATAGACTTTGACCGCGCCTTTTTCTTTCTGACCCGTATCGAGGGCGTCGACCTTTCCAATTCGGCGGGTCTGTCCCAGTGGCAGCTCAACATGGCTTGCGGAGACGCCCGGACCGAGTTGCCTTCTGGCCTGACGAGGCCTGAAGATTGGCCCTGTCAATTCCAGCAGGAATAGTTGTCGGCAAGCGAACTGCGGCAATGCTGCACCCGACAGGATTCGAACCTGTAACTTTGTGCCGCGGGCATGCCCATTAAGGTCGAAGCCACCACCCGAGACGGCGAACTCCGGATATCCCTGTCTAATGCCGGAGAGCCCATTCCGCACGAGACAATGCAGGGGATCAGCATTAAGGAATATAATCCTCCCGTTGCGGCGAGCCCTTCAACGGAGAATCGCCATGACTCGAAAGACCCTCGCCGACACTCTGTCCGCCCGCGAAACCATCTATGTCAATTGTGCGCACCCGATGTGCTGCAAATCGACGAAACTTGACATCCAGGCGCTGATTGACAGGCTCGGCCATGACCACGGCTCGATGCATGGCGACTTGGTCGGGCTCTTTGTCTGCTCAAATTGCAAGGCTGCCGGCCGTGACCGACCTTCTTCGCATGCATTCCTGACTACGAAGGCCATCAGCGGGGCGCAATCGCGACTGGAAGCCAACTTTCGAACGAAGGGGCTGAAAGTGGCCGGCGCCGCTTGGGGGGCGTTGGGGTAGATTGCCTGTAGGCGCCGGCGGGGCGGATTGGGGTCCGCAGACGCGAATCCTGGGGGCTGCCCTGCGGTTTTTTCCGGACACTCCGATTCCCAAGCAAAGTCAACGAAGGGGCGGCGGCATGGTGGCCGAGCTTCATCGTTTGCGGACGTTAGGAACGGAAAGGCCGCAACTCACAAAGCGAAACACTAACAGACGCTTAAATGGGTATCTGGCGGAGAGAGCGGGATTCGAACCCGCGTTACGGTTTCCCGTAAACACACTTTCCAGGCGTGCGCCTTCAACCACTCGGCCACCTCTCCGTCTTTAGCATTTTCGACGCGGCCGGTTTCGCCGCGCGGGTTGGGGAGATGCATCTCCTTTGGGATTCCGGCCGAAATTGCGGCCGCGGGCGCCGTCAACCAGCGGATACCCTTCCCGCACCTGAGCCGTCAAAGCAACAGGCGCGGGGCTCATCTAGTCGATCCGGTGCCGAATGCCAAGACATAACGGCACTCTATTCGCTTTGCCGCATAGGGAGGCTCCGTCCAGCCACCGGCGCACCGTTTTGCCGATGCGGCAGCAGCTGACCCGATGTGGACAGCCGGCGAGTTTGTCGACGCGATCGGAGGCGTCTTCGCCGTCCGGCGCGTCACCGGCTCCGGCGCAAACCGGCGGCGTAGGTTCAACTTCGCGTGTCGCGATTGCGAATAAAGCACGCAGATCCTATTTAGCAGTCCACACGACATTCTGATAAGCTCCTGGGGAGGAAGGGTCCGGATGTTCCGCTTTATCTTCCGTCTTGCCGCAATGATCGCGCTTTCGGTTTCGGTCATCATGGCCGTGCTCGATGCGACCCGCTCGGTGGCGGCTTCGGCGCTGGTGATGACCCCGCTCAATACCAGCTGGCTCGCGGTTTCGCCGGATACGCGCAGCGCCTTCGAAAGCTTCGTTCGCGACAAGGTCAATCCGCTGCTGTGGGACGGTGCCATCGCCTGGGTGCTCAGCCAGCCCGGCTTCGCCGTGTTCGCGGTGCTGGCGTTCATTCTTTATGCCATCGGTTACAGGCGGCAGCGCCCCAGCGGGCGGTTCGCCGCAACCTGACATTTCAGCCTGACCCGGTGTTCCCGTACCGGAGAGGCTCAACCAAGAAGAAAAGGAAACCACACTATGTTTCTCAGCGACATGCTGAACAAGAAGCTCAACCTGCCGAAGCCCGCCGAGGCGCTGCCCGGCCGCGACCGGCCGATCCCGACCGCATCGAAGCACTTTGTCTCGAACAGGCCGCTCAAGGGCCCTTATCCCGAAGGGATGGAAACGGCGATGTTCGGGCTGGGTTGCTTCTGGGGCGCCGAGCGCCTGTTCTGGCAGGTCGAGGGCGTTTGGGTCACGGCGGCCGGCTTTGCCGGCGGCGTCACGCCCAACCCGACCTATCAGGAAACCTGCACCGGCCTCACAGGCCATGCCGAAGTCGTGCTCGTCGTCTACGATCCCAGGATCGTGTCCTATGCCGAGCTTTTGAAGCTGTTCTGGGAAAGCCACGACCCGACGCAAGGCATGCGCCAGGGCAATGATGTCGGCACCACCTACCGCTCGGCGATCTATACGTTCAACGACGCGCAGTACCAGGCGGCGCTCGCCTCGCGCGATGCCTACGAGGCTTCGCTGCGCGGTGCCGGACGCGGCAAGATCACCACCGAGATCGCACCGGCGCCGGAATTCTACTTCGCCGAGGAAGACCACCAGCAATATCTGGCAAAGAACCCCTACGGCTATTGCGGCCTGCAGGGAACCGGCGTCTCCTGCGCCATTCCGGCCGCCGTCTCCGCCTGATTTATGCCCTGACGCAAGGAATATGCTGTGGCGCCGCGATGCGGCGCCATGCTTTTCCAAAGGGTCAAAATTCCACGTGAATTTTGTTTCGGGCCGTGCCAGATTGACCCGAAGCGGGAGGAAGACACTCCTGCCTGACGCTGCATGCCTGCCGGAGAACCGGGCCGGCATGCGGTGCATAATGGACAAATAACCGACAGGGGTGTGGATCACATGAAACGTATCGTTCTCGGCCTTATGGCCGCAGCTGCAATGGTTCTTCCGACCTTCGCCGCGGACATTCAACCCGCGATCCTCTATGATCTCGGCGGCAAGTTCGACAAGTCGTTCAACGAAGCGTCCTTCAACGGCGCCGAAAAGTTCAAGACCGAGACCGGCATCCCCTATGTGGAATTCGAGGTCAGCAACGCCACCCAGCGCGAGCAGGCGCTGCGCCGCTTCGCCGAGGACGGCCGCAATCCGATCGTCATGGCTGGCTTCTCCTGGGCCGACGCGCTTGACAAGATCGCCACCGAGTTCCCCGACACCAAATTCGCCATCATCGACATGGTCGTCGACAAGCCCAATGTCCGCTCCCTGGTCTATAAGGAGCAGGAAGGCTCGTACCTCGTCGGCGTGATGGCGGCGATGGCTTCCAAGACCAAGAAGGTCGGCTTCGTCGGCGGCATGGATATTCCGCTGATCCGCAGGTTCGGCTGCGGCTATGTCGGCGGCGCCAAGGCGGCCGGCGCCACCGACGTCATCCAGAACATGACCGGCGATACTCCGGCAGCCTGGAACGATCCGGCCAAGGGCGGCGAGATCGCCAAGACGCAGATCGACCAGGGCGCCGACGTAATCTACGCGGCGGCAGGCGGCACCGGTGTCGGCGTGCTGCAGGCAGCGGCCGACGCCGGCAAGCTCGGCATCGGCGTCGATTCCAACCAGAACGGCCTGCAGCCCGGCAAGGTGTTGACCTCCATGGTCAAGCGCGTCGACGTTGCCGTCTACAACACCTTCATGGATGCCAAGAACGGCAAGTTCACGGCGGGCGTCAACGATCTCGGCCTCAAGGAAGGCGGCGTCGACTACGCCATGGACGACAACAACAAGGCGCTTGTCGACGACGCGATGAAGGCAGCGGTCGAAAAGGCCAAGGCCGACATCATCGCCGGCACCATCAAGGTCCACGACTACATGTCGGACAATGCCTGCCCGTATTGATTGATCGACATCGCACACTGACGAGCCGCCGGGTGAAAGCCCGGCGGTTTTGCATTGTCAGCCACTCACCAGTGCGGCGGCTTGGTCACCGGCACGTCGGGTGCGGCCTGTTCCTCCAGCGCCAGGAAGCGCTCGGCCAGCGCGTCGAGCTTGCGCTGCATGCGCTCGATCACCTTCCACTGCTCGGCGATCTGGCCTGACAGTTCCTCGATGGTCTTCTCCTGCTCGGCGGCGCGGATTTCCAGCGTCGTCAGCCGGTCGTCAGGCATGGTCATCCCAAATCCTCGATCAGGCGATTGTGCAGGCTGCGGCCACGTTGGAAATTGACAAGCATGGCGGGATTTGTCGAGAGTGAACCCTGCTCCGGGCAATTGGCATAGACCCAATTGGCACAGACTGGGCGTCATGCTAGGCGTTTGACCAAGCGGTAAAAAAATAACAGTGGGAACAGGCTGCATGGCGCAAGCCGCAATCGAGCTGATCGGCATCGACAAGAGCTTTGGCGCCGTGCGCGCCAACCGCGACATCAATCTGGAGATTATGCGCGGCACCATCCATGGCATCGTCGGTGAGAACGGCGCCGGCAAGTCGACGCTGATGTCGATCCTCTATGGTTTCTACCAGGCCGATTCCGGCGAAATCCGTGTCGGCGGCCAGCCGGCATCGATCAAGACACCGAATGATGCGATCGCGCTCGGCATCGGCATGGTGCATCAGCATTTCATGCTGGTCGACAATTTCTCGGTCTTGGAAAACGTCATTCTCGGCGCCGAAAGCGATGCACTGCTGAAGAAGAGCATCGCCAAGGCGCGTTCCGAGCTGGAGCGGCTCGAGCGCGAATACGGGCTCGAAGTCGATCCCGACGCCATCATCGAGGAGTTGCCGGTCGGCCTGCAGCAACGCGTCGAAATCCTCAAGGCGCTCTATCGCGGCGCCGAAATCCTGATCCTCGACGAGCCGACGGGCGTGCTGACGCCGGCCGAGGCCGACCATCTGTTCCGCATCCTCAGGCAGCTGAAGGAGCAGGGCAAGACGATCGTGCTGATCACCCACAAGCTGCGCGAGATCATGGCGATCACCGACACCGTCTCGGTGATGCGCCAGGGCACGATGGTGGCGACACGCGAAACCAGGAAGACCACGGTCGAGGAACTGGCGGAGCTGATGGTCGGCCGGCGCGTGCTGCTGCGCGTCGAGAAGGGCGAGGCGAAGGCCGGCGGCGTCAAGCTCGCGGTCAAGAATCTGACGGTCAAGGATTCCCGCGGCGTCACCATGGTCGACGACGTCTCCTTTGACGTCCATGCCGGCGAGATCGTCGGCATTGCCGGCGTCGCCGGCAACGGGCAGTCCGAATTGCTCGAGGCGATCTCCGGCATCAGGCATGCCGTTTCTGGCTCGGTCATGCTCGACGGCAAGCCGATCGACCTCACCGGCGCCGCCGACCCTGGCGAGCTGCGCGAGCGTGGCCTTGCTCATGTGCCGGAGGACCGCCATCACGTCGGGCTGGTGCTGGCCTTCGAGGAGAACGAGAATTCGATCCTCGGCTACCAGGACGACGAGCGCTATCTGAAGGGGCCGTTTCTCGACATCGACGCCATCCGTGACGATGCCCGGGACAAGATCGTCAAATATGACATCCGCCCGGCGGACTGCCGCCTCAAGACCGCCAATTTCTCCGGCGGCAACCAGCAGAAGATCGTGCTGGCGCGGGAAATGGAACAAGATCCCGGCGTGTTGATCGTCGGCCAGCCGACGCGCGGCGTCGATGTCGGCGCCATCGAATTCATCCACAAGCGCCTCATCGCCATGCGCGACCAGGGCAAGGCGGTGCTGGTGGTTTCGGTCGAACTCGACGAGATCCGCTCGCTGTCCGACCGCATCCTGGTGATGTTTGCCGGCCGCATCGTCGGCGAGCGCGGCCCCGACGCGACCGAGGGCGAGCTCGGCCTGCTGATGGCCGGCGTCGAGCAGCGCGAGGCGGCGGAATGAGCACTCCCTATGCCAAGCTGCCGGCCTGGGCCGACTACGTCCTGATCCCGCTGATCAATCTGTTCGTCGCCTTCGTCGTTGCCGGCTTCGTCGTCATATTGGTCGGCGAGAACCCATTGCGCGCGGCGGTCATCCTGGTCGAGGGTGCCTTCGGCCGCGGCCAAGGCATCGCGTTCACGCTTTTCTATGCCACCACCTTCATCTTCAGCGGGCTTTCGGTGGCGGTTGCGGCGCATTGCGGCCTGTTCAACATCGGTGGCGAGGGCCAGGGCTATATCGCCGGTCTCGGTATCGGCATCATTTGCCTGGCCTTCGACAGCGTGCTGCCCTGGTGGCTGACCTTCCCGATTGCCATTATCGCCGCCGCGGCGATGGGCGCGCTGTGGGCGCTGATCCCGGCCTATCTGCAGGCCAAGCGCGGCTCGCACATCGTCATAACCACCATCATGTTCAACTTCATCGCCGCCAGCGTCATGGTCTATGCGCTGGTGGGGATGCTGAAGCCGCCCGGCTCGATGGCGCCGCAGACGCGCACCTTCCTCGAAGGCGCGCAATTGCCGAAGCTCAACTGGGTCATCGAATTGTTCGGCGCCAAAATCCGTTCGGCGCCATTCAACGTCAGTTCCCTGCTGGCGCTGGCCATGGCCTTTCTGGTGTGGGTGCTGATCTGGCGCACGAAGCTCGGCTACGAGATGCGCACCTATGGCCACAGCCCGAAAGCCGCGCGTTATGCCGGGATTTCGGAGATACGCATCATCATCATTGCGATGATGATGTCGGGCGCGCTGGCCGGCATGATGGCGCTCAACCCGACGATGGGCGACCAGCACAATGTCGCGCTCGAATTCGTTTCGGGCGCCGGTTTCGTCGGCATCGCGGTGGCGCTGATGGGTCGCCTGCACCCGGTCGGCATCGTGCTGGCGGCGATCCTGTTCGGCATGCTCTACCAGGGCGGCGCCGAGCTCGCCTTCGAGATGCCGGCGATCAGCCGCGACATGATCGTCATCATCCAGGGTCTCGTCATCCTGTTCGCCGGCGCGCTCGAGCATATGTTCCGGCCCTATGTCCAGGCGTTGTTCGCCTCGCTCAGCCCGAAATCGGTCGGCATGGAAGCGGTCAAAGGGAAGGGCGCCTGAGATGGATTTCTTCAACGCCATCGTACAGGTCCTGGACTCGACCATCCGCCTTTCGGTCCCCTTGCTGCTCGCCTGCCTCGCCGGCCTCTATTCGGAGCGGGCCGGCGTCTTCGACATCGGGCTCGAGGGCAAGATGCTTGTCGGCGCCTTCGCCGGTGCGGCCGCCGCCTCGGTCTTCCACTCGGCCTATATCGGCCTCGGCATGGCCATCCTCATCTCGGTTGCCTTCGCGCTGATCCACGGCTTTGCCTCGATCACCCATCGCGGCAACCAGATCGTTTCCGGCGTCGCGATCAATTTCATTGCCGCCGGATCGACGATCATGCTCGGCCAGGCCTGGTTCCAGCAAGGCGGGCGCACGCCGGCGCTGGCCGCCGGCGAGCGCTTCGAAGCAATCATCTGGCCGGGCGCGGATGCGCTCAGGGGCGTCCCGATTCTCGGGCCGATCTATTCGGAACTCATCTCCGGCCATTCCGTCCTGGTCTATCTCGCCTTCCTGGCCGTGCCGTTCACCTGGTGGGTGCTGTTTCGCACCCGCTTTGGGCTCCGCCTGCGCGCTGTCGGCGAGAACCCGGCCGCGGTCGACACCGCCGGCATCTCGGTCGCCTGGCTGCGCTACCGAGCGCTGATTTGCACCGGTGTGCTCACCGGCATTGCCGGCGCCTATCTGTCGATGGTGCAGAATGGCGGCTTCGTGAAGGACATGACCGCCGGCAAGGGCTACATCGCGCTGGCCGCGCTGATCTTCGCCAAATGGAAACCGGTCAACGCCATGTTCGCCTGCCTGCTGTTCGGCTTCCTCGACGCCGCGTCGATCCGCCTGCAAGGCACGCCGCTGCCGCTGATCGGCAAGGTGCCGGTGCAATTCATGCAGGCGCTGCCCTATGTGCTGACCGTCATCCTGCTTGCCGGCTTTATCGGCAAGGCAATCCCGCCGCGCGCCGGCGGCGTGCCTTATGTCAAGGAACGCTGATCTATCATGGCTCATGATCTGTTCGAAGCGGCGAAAGCCGCCATGGCCAAGGCCTATGCGCCCTATTCGAAATTTCCGGTCGGCGCGGCGTTGCGCACCGAGGACGGCCGTGTCTTCACCGGCGCCAATGTCGAGATCGCGTCCTATCCTGAGGGCTGGTGCGCCGAAACCACCGCGCTCGGCCACTACGTCATGGGCGGCGGCGGCAAGATCACGGAAATCGCCGTGATCGCCGAACGCGTGGCAAAATGCTCGCCCTGCGGCGGCTGCCGGCAGCGGCTGGCCGAATTCTGCCGGCCGGAAACGAAGTTCTATCTCTGCGATGACAGCGGCGTGGTCGAGACCGTGACCATGGGCGAGTTGTTGCCATACGGGTTTGAAGGCGATGTGCTGAAATGAAGGAAGCGCTCGATCACCTCGTCGAAAGGCTGGATGGGCTGGCGCCGACCACCGCCTTGGTGCTGGGGTCAGGGCTTGGCGGGCTCGTCGACCAGGTCGAGGATGCGGTGCGCATCTCCTACGCCGACTTGCCGGGGTTTCCCCGAAGCGGCGTCAGCGGCCATGCCGGCGAGGTGGTGGCGGGGCTCTTTGCCGGCACGCCGGTGCTGATGCTGTCCGGCCGCGCACACTATTACGAGCACGGCAACGCAGCGGCAATGCGGCCGGCGCTGGAAGTGCTCGCCGGCCTCGGCATCTCCCGGCTGATCCTCACCAACGCCGCCGGTTCGGTCGATCCCGGGATGGGTCCGGGCTCGGTAATGCTGATCACCGACCATATCAATTTCTCGGGGTCCAACCCGCTGATCGGCGAACCGAGCGA
The DNA here is from genome assembly GCF_040322515.1 of Mesorhizobium sp. M0136. Lineage (NCBI taxonomy): Bacteria > Pseudomonadati > Pseudomonadota > Alphaproteobacteria > Hyphomicrobiales > Phyllobacteriaceae > Mesorhizobium > Mesorhizobium sp. M0136. Next base: position 236,473 of record NZ_JAMYTP010000009.1, on the reverse strand, counting down.
CCGCCGTTTCGTCGGCCTGACCGAAGCCTATGACGCCGGTCTCCGCTCCGCCATCGAGCGGGCGGCGAAGGCGACCGGTACCATGCTGCACAAGGGCGTCTATATGTGGTTCTCCGGTCCATGCTTCGAGACGCCCGCCGAGATCCGCATGGCGCGCGTCATGGGCGCCAACGCGGTCGGCATGTCGACGGTGCCGGAGGTCATTCTCGCGCGCTTCCTCGGGCTGCGCGTCGCCGCGTGTTCGGTCGTGACCAACCTTGCCGCCGGCATGACTGGAGCCGAGCTGTCGCACCAGGAGACCAAGGACATGGCGCCGGTCGGCGGTGCGCGGCTGGCGACCATCCTGCAGCGTGTTTTTCAGGACGGGCTTCCGGAGCACAGGGTCGACGCCTGATGCTTCCCCAGGAAATCATCCGCCGCAAGCGCGACGGGCAGAAGCTGTCGGCTGAGGAGATCGCGTTCTTCATCGAGGGCCTGACCGCCGGCACCGTTACCGACGCACAGGTCGGCGCCCTCGCCATGGCGGTATTCTTCAACGGCATGAGCCGCGACGAGGCGGTGGCGCTGACTATCGCGATGCGCGATTCCGGCGATGTGCTCGACTGGTCGGATCTGCCCGGCCCGGTCACCGACAAGCATTCGACGGGCGGCGTCGGCGACAATGTCTCCTTGATGCTGGCGCCGATCGTCGCTGCCTGCGGCGCCTATGTGCCGATGATTTCCGGCAGGGGTCTGGGCCATACCGGCGGCACGCTGGACAAGATGGATGCCATCCCCGGCTATGTCAGCCAGCCGGATGTTGCGCGCTTCCGCAAGACCGTGCTCGAAACCGGCTGCGCCATTATCGGCCAGACCGCAGACCTCGCACCTGCCGACGCCAGGCTCTACGCGATCCGCGATGTGACGGGAACGGTCGAATCGGTGCCGCTGATCACCGCCTCGATCCTGTCGAAGAAGCTGGCGGCCGGCCTTGGTTCGCTGGTGCTCGACGTCAAGGTCGGCAACGGCGCCTTCATGGAGAAATCGCGCGACGCAACCGCGCTGGCCAACAGCCTGGTCGAGGTCGCCAATGGCGCCGGCCTGAAGGCATCGGCGCTGGTCACCGGCATGAACGAGCCGCTGGCCTCCGCCGCCGGCAATGCGGTCGAGGTGCGCAACGCCGTCGATTTTCTCACCGGCCGCTTTCGCGACCGGCGGCTGGAGGACTTGACGCTGACGCTGGCCGCCGAGATGCTGCAATCGGCAGGCCTGGTGTCGTCCAACCAGGACGGCCTGCGCCGCGCCGCCGAGACGCTGGCCGGCGGCCGCGCCGCTTCCATCTTCGCGCGCATGGTGGCGGCACTGGGTGGTCCCGCCGACTTTGTCGACAATCCGGAAAAATATCTGCCGAAAGCGGCAACGGAATTCGCGGTCAAGGCGAGCGCGAACGGCTTTGTCTCCGGCATCGCGACGCGCGAGATCGGGCTTGCCGTGGTCGGGCTTGGCGGCGGGCGGACGCGGCCCGACGACAGGATCGATCACGCCGTCGGCATCACCAGGCTGTTGCCGGTCGGCGCCGAAGTGCGGGCCGGCGAAGCGCTGGCACTAGTCCATGCCCGAAATACCGGGGATGCCGAAGCGGCCGCGGCCGTCGTGCTTTCGGCCTATACGATCGGCCCTTCCAGACCGGCCACGGAGAAAACCGTCATCCGGCGGATCCTGCCCCGCGGATAGAGCCCATTCCGATGGTATCGAATGGGCTCTATCTTTCTTGGACCATGATCTTGTCCGACGACCGGTCCCCTTTTCGCTGGCGTGGACCTGCGGTTCGGGATCACGGCCTACTGAACCAGCAGCAGCGTGCCGTCTTCGACCTGGTATTTTTCGAGCCGCTGCAGAAAGCTCATGCCGATCAGGTTGGTGTGCAGCGCCCTGTCGTCGAGCACGACGGCCTCGACGCCCTCGACGGTGATCCTGCCGATCTGCAGCCGATCAATCGTCACCACGGCGGCCTTGATCGCACCGTTGGCGGTGTTGACCTGATGGCTGAAGTCCGTCGGATTGAGCGAGATGCCGATCCTGCGCGCGGTCGAACTGTTGATGGCGACGAGCGTCGCGCCGGTATCGATCATGCCGTCGATCTGTCGGCCGTTCAACTTGAAGACCGACATGAAATGCCCGCGCGCGTCCGCGGTGACGACGACCTTGCGGCCGAGCGGCTGCGGCGTCGCCGGCCTGTCCCGAACGGCGGCGAGATTCAGGTCGGTTTGGGTGTCGGCCGGCCTGGCTCCGATGGCGGATTTCAACAGCCGCTCGATTACCTGTGAATTGGACTGATATACGATCGGCAGCGATGCCGACGTTCCGGCAAACACGCCAAGGATGAGAAGCTTGCGCAGCATGGACCGGCCTTTGTGGTTGCCGATCCTTAGTCCGACATGGTGTTTGCCGCTTTAACGAATGCGGAAACCAGCCGTTTGCGTAAACAGTCGGTAAACGGATCTATTTGGTGCCGTACATGCGGTCGCCGGCATCGCCAAGGCCGGGCATGATGTAGCCCTTCTCGTTGAGCTGGCGGTCGATGGAAGCGGTGAAGACGGGAACATCGGGATGCGCGTGGGTGAACCGCTCAAGGCCCTGTGGTGCCGCCAACAAGCAGAGGAAGCGGATGTTGGTGGCACCGCGGCCTTTCAGCTTGTCGATCGCCGCGATCGCCGAATTGGCGGTCGCCAGCATCGGGTCGACGACGATCACCAGCCGGTCGGCGAGGTCGCCCGGCGCCTTGAAGAAATACTCGACCGCTTCCAGCGTCTCATGGTCGCGGTAGAGGCCGATATGGGCGACACGCGCCGCCGGCACCAGATCGAGCAGGCCTTCGAGCAAGCCGTTGCCGGCGCGCAACACCGAGGCGAAAACCAGTTTCTTGCCCTCCAGCGTCGGCGCCTCCATCGTCTCGATCGGCGTCTCGATCGTCGTCGTCGTCAGTTCCAGGTTGCGGGTGACCTCGTAGCCGAGCAGCAGCGAGATCTCGCGCAGCAGCCGCCGGAAGCCGGCCGTCGAAGTCTCTTTCTTGCGCATGATGGTCAGCTTGTGCTGGACAAGCGGATGGTCGACGACGGTGACGCCCTTCATGGTGTTCTCCAACTGCGCAAGTGAATGGTCAATCGTGAATAGTGAATAGTGAACTGGTTTGCGAGTCCTTGGTGCGCGGCAAAGCCCGCAGTTGACGGACCGAAGCGCCGGGTGAGCCATTCACCATTCACCTGCCCTTGGCGCCGAGCCTGCCGAGCAGCGCCGCCCTGGTCTTCCTGTCGACGAAGGCTGCCTCGATGGCCGTCCTGGTGACGGCGGTGAGCGCCTTGTCGTCCATCGCAAAATGCTCGGCGGCGATGTCGTATTCGCGTTTCAGCGAGGTCCAGAAATAGGGCGGGTCATCGGAGTTGAGCGTCACCTTGCAGCCCGCCGCCTTCAAGGCGGGAAAGGGATGGTCGGCGAAACTGTCAAAGATTTTCAGCGCGATGTTGGAGCCGGGGCAGCATTCGAGCACGACGCCTTCGTCGGCGATGCGCCGCACGAGATCGGGGTTCTCGATGGCGCGCACGCCATGGCCGATGCGAGACGGGCGGATGTGGTCGAGTGCCGCCTCGACGCTCTCCCAGCCCATCAATTCGCCGGCATGCACGGTGATGCCGAGGCCGGCCTCGCGGGCGATCTCGAAGGCCCTGACATAATCTTCCAGATCACCTATCCGCTCGTCGCCGGCGACGCCGAAACCGGTGACCAGCGGATGCCCACACCGGGCGGCGAAACGTGCCGCCCGTTCGATCGATTCGACACCGAAATTGCGCACGCCGGTGACGATCATGCGGCCTTCGATGCCGGTCTTCGCCTTGGCGCGGGCCATGCCTTCGCCGAGCGCGTCGGTATAGGCCTTCGGCGACAGCCCAGCCTTGCTTGCATGGTCGGGCGAGGTGAAAACCTCGGAATAGATGGCGCCGTCGCGGGCGAGGCTGGTCAGGTAGTGATCGGCCAGCCGCGCATAGTCTTCTTCGGTGCGGAACAGGTCCGACGAGAAGTCGTAGGCGGCGAGGAAAGAGGTGAAGTCGTGCCACACGAAGGAGCCGTCCTGGATGTAGGGCGAGGCATCCTTGCCGTATTTCTCAGCCTGGCGGAGGACGAGTTCAGGCGCCGCTGCCCCTTCGATGTGGCAGTGCAGTTCTGCTTTCAAAGGCATTCAATTATCCCGTCAGGCTTTTTTTCTTATGACGCAAGTTCCTGTCGGAACCGTGTGACACTTCTCCGGAACCTGCTTCGAAGCGCGGCCGAACACCGCGCCTTAAACAATAGCGCCCGCACCATCGATCGGCTATGGTCCCGCCGATTTTATGGCGGATCAAAACGATGTCGGTTGAAAGAACCACTGCTGCGGGCGGCATGGAAACCTCCTATGGTTTCAAGCGGGTAGGACCAGGCGACAAGCAGTCCCTGGTCAATGATGTTTTCCACAAGGTGGCGAACCGCTACGACCTGATGAACGACCTGATGTCGGCCGGGTTGCATCGGTTGTGGAAGGACGCCTTGGTCGCCTGGCTCAATCCACCGAAGCGGCCGGGCTGGAGCGTTCTCGACGTTGCCGGCGGCACCGGCGATGTCGCCTTCCGCATCGTCGAGGCGAGCGGAAGGCACGCTCATGCAACGGTTCTCGACATCAACGGCTCGATGCTCGCCGTCGGCCGCGACCGGGCCGAGAAAAAGGGCCTGTCGGTAAATACCGATTTCGTCGAAGCCAATGCCGAGGAACTGCCTTTTGCCGATGCTACTTTCGATGCCTACACCATCGCTTTCGGCATCCGCAACGTGCCGCGCATCGATGTGGCGCTCGCCGAAGCCTGTCGCGTGCTGAAGCCCGGCGGGCGCTTTCTCTGCCTCGAATTCTCCGAGGTCGAGATGCCGCTGCTCGACAAGGTCTACGAAGCATGGTCGTTCAACGCCATCCCGCGGATCGGCAAGGTGGTGACCGGCGATGGCGAGCCATATTCCTATCTGGTCGAATCGATCCGCAAATTTCCCAATCAGCAGAATTTCGCGACGATGATTTCGCGCGCCGGCTTCGAGCGCGTCTCTTTCCGCAACTACTCCAGCGGCATCGCCGCGCTCCATTCGGGCTGGAAGCTTTGAGGCTGGCCCGTATCTTTCTTACTCAATGTGCTCTTCGCCGGTCTAGCAAATCGGCGGGGCAAAGTCAGCCATGAGCAGCATCGGCGCTGGTTTCAGGCTCGTACGGGCCGGCTGGGTGCTGGTCCGCGAGGGTGTCATCGCGGCTTTGCCCGGTGACGAGCTCTTCGGCTTGCCGAAATTCGGCTGGCGCATGGCCCGGCTGTTCACCCGCCGTCGCGCGCTTGCCTATGAGCGTGGCGACAGGCTGGCCAAGGCGGTCGTGCGGCTCGGCCCGTCTTACGTCAAGCTCGGCCAGTTCCTGGCGACACGGCCGGATGTCGTCGGAAACGATATCGCGCTTGATCTTGCCATGCTGCAGGACAAGATGCAGACGTTTCCGAAGGCCGAGGCTGTCGCCGCGATAGAGGCCTCGCTCGGACGCAAGGTCGACGAGCTCTATGTCAGTTTTGGCGAGGCCGTCGCCGCCGCCTCGATCGCCCAGGTCCATACCGCCGAAATCCTGCAGAACGGCGTCGTTACCAAGGTGGCGGTGAAGGTCATCCGGCCGGGCGTGCGCCGCCGCTTCTTTCGCGATCTCGAGAGCTATTTCCTCGCCGCCCGGCTGCAGGAAAAATACATCCCGTCGTCGCGCCGGCTGCGGCCGGTCGAGGTGACCGAGACACTGGCCCAGACGACCAAAATCGAAATGGACCTGAGGCTGGAGGCGGCGGCTTTTTCGGAGCTCGGCGAGAATACCAAGGACGATCCCGGCTTCCGTGTGCCGTCGGTCGACTGGGAGCGCACCGGTCGTGACGTGCTGACCATGGAATGGGTCGACGGCATCAAGATGAACGACATTGCCGGCCTAGCCGCCGCCGGCCACGACCTGAAGGCGATTGCTGCCAACCTCGTTCAGTCGTTTCTGCGCCACACGCTGCGTGACGGTTTCTTCCACGCCGACATGCATCCGGGCAACCTGTTTATCGAAGCCGACGGCACCATCGTCGCCGTCGATCTCGGCATTGCCGGCCGGCTCGGCAGGAAGGAGCGCCGGTTCCTCGCCGAAATACTCTACGGCTTCATCACGCGCGATTACCAGCGCGTCGCCGAAGTGCATTTCGAGGCCGGGTACGTGCCGCGCCAGCACAATGTCGCGGCTTTCGCCCAGGCGATCCGGGCGATCGGCGAACCGATCCACGGCCAGCCGGCCGAGACCATCTCGATGGCCAAGCTGTTGACGCTGCTGTTCGAGGTGACCGACCTGTTCGACATGGCGACGCGATCCGAACTGGTGCTGCTGCAGAAGACCATGGTCGTTGTCGAAGGCGTCGCCCGCACCCTCGACCCGGCCTTCAACATGTGGAAGACGTCGGAGCCGGTGGTCAGCGGCTGGATTGCCCGCAATCTCGGCCCGCGCGCGCTGCTGGCCGATGCGCGCGACGGTGCCAGCGCGCTGCTGGCGCTGGCCCGTCAGGCGCCGGACCTCGCAGCCCGTACCGAGCGGCTGTCGCGTGAGATCGACCTGATGGCCGAAAACGGCCTGCGCTTCGACGAGGGGACGGCGGACGCGATCGGCAAAGCCGAGGCGCGCCACACCCGCTCCGGCCGGCTGGCGCTGTGGGTGATCGCGCTGACGCTGGTGTATATCGCCTGGAAGCTGCTCTGATTGCAATGACAGCAGTGCTGTCATTGCAATCACGCCGCTTGTCGCTTATGTTAACGGCGAGGAGCTACGCTATGAGCACTATCACAATCCGTAATCTTGATGACGAAGTGAAGCAGGTGCTGCGCGAACGCGCTGCCGCGCGCGGCGTTTCGATGGAGCAGGAAGCGCGGGATGCCTTGCGCAAAGTGACGATCCCCGAGAGCAAGCTCCAGAACGGGGAGTGGCGGCTGAAAGCGTCACGTGACGAGATCTTGGCGCTCGGACGGAAATCAGAACACCCCATTGACCTCAAAGCGCTTACTGATCAGATGTGGGATGAGGGACTTCTGTGACCGTTGCAGTTGATACGTCTGCGTTAATCGCAATCATCGGCGCAGAGCCGGATGCGGCTGCATTCGTCGATGTTTTCGGCACCTCATCTGCTGTACTGATAAGCACTGCAACACTTCTGGAGGCACATTGTGTGGCGAACCGGTCCGGCGGTGGCATCAACCCCGCCGAACTTCAGGTGCTCATCGATCGCCTCGAACTGACGGTCGTTCCTTTTGATCTGGCGCAGCTCGAGGTCGCACGACTTGCCTACTCTCGGTACGGTCGCGGATCCCGCCATCGTGCTGACCTCAACATGGGCGACTGTTTCGCCTATGCCCTGGCCAAGACCCGAAACCTGCCGCTACTTTTCAAGGGTGACGATTTCATCCATACCGACATCGAATCGGCGCTGAAGCCGGCATGACATTGGACAAGAACTGGCCTCGGGCATGACCCTCTCCGGCAAGCGCATCCTGCTCATCATCGGCGGAGGCATTGCTGCCTACAAGGCGCTCGACCTGATCCGTCGGCTGCGCGAGCGCGGTGCGGCAGTGCGGGTGGTGATGACCGCCGCGGCGCAGGAATTCGTCACCACGCTGTCGGCCGGGGCGCTGTCCGCCGACCATGTTTTTACCGAACTGTTCGACCGGCAGGACGAGCACGATATCGGCCATATCAGGCTGTCGCGCGAGGCCGACCTTGTGGTCGTGGCGCCGGCCACCGCCGACCTGATGGCAAAGCTCGCCAATGGCCATGCCAACGACCTTGCCTCGACCGTGCTCATCGCCACCGACAAGCGAGTTTTGATGGCGCCGGCGATGAACCCGAAAATGTGGGCGCATCCGGCGGTCCGCCGCAACCGTGCGGCGCTGAGCAAGGACGGCGTCGCATTCGTCGGCCCGGCGAAGGGCGAGATGGCCGAGAACAACGAGGTGGGCGAGGGCCGCATGGCCGAGCCGCTGGAGATCGTCGCCGCGATCGAGGCGCTGCTCGACGGCCGGCCAAAGCCGCTGGCAGGCAGGAAGATCATTGTCACCTCCGGGCCGACGCATGAACCGATCGACCCGGTCCGCTACATCGCCAACCGGTCGTCGGGCAAGCAGGGCCACGCCATTGCGGCGGCGCTGGCCAGGCTCGGCGCCGATGTGCGTCTCGTCTCCGGTCCGGTCGGCATTGCCGATCCGGCCGGCGTCGCCACGCTGCACGTCGAAACGGCCGTCGAGATGAAGGACGCTGTCGAGCAGCTGCTGCCGGCCGACGCGGCAGTGTTCGTCGCGGCTGTCGCTGACTGGCGCACTCAAAGTTCGGCCGCGGAAAAGATCAAGAAGGTGGCGGGCGAGGGGCCGCCGGCGCTGCGGATGGTGGAAAATCCCGATATTCTTGCCGGTGTCGGGAATCACAAAAAGCGGCCGATGCTGGTGGTCGGTTTCGCTGCGGAGACGCACGATCTGGTCAGGAATGCCGAGGCCAAGCTTGCGAAAAAGGGGGCCGATCTTATCGTCGCCAATGATGTCTCGCATGAAGATGGTGCTCCGGGCGTGATGGGCGGCGACCGCAACAAGGTGCGGATCGTCTCAAAGGCCGGCGTCGAGGAATGGCCGGAGATGAGCAAGGACGAGGTGGCGACGCGGCTCGCGACACTGATCGCCGAGCGGCTGAAGACGGTCGTCGTCTAGTCAATCTTCCCTGCGAGGGGGGAGATCGGCAGCTCCGCCGGCCGCGCGGCAACCGCTCCGGAAATCCGCAAGGCCGCAAAACATCCCAGAATCCCGAGCGGTATGAAGGCGAGGAACAGCCAGGCAGCGACGTTTGCCGCGGCCTCGCGGTTCAGGCCCTCTGAAAAGCCGCTGGCGTTGGCTACGATGCCGGTCAATGCCGCACCCACCGCATAGCCGATGCGCTGCATGGTCGGCACGGCGGCCGAGGCGATCGTCTGCTCGCCCTCCCGCGCCGATGCCACGATGACGCGCGTGACGAACGGCCAGGCGATGCCGAAGCCGCCGCCTTGCAACAAGGCACAAAGCAGGATCAGCGGGATCGAGCCCGCCGGCACAGTATAGGCGAAACCGGCAACGCCCGTGGCGATCATCAGCGCACCGCCGACAATGATCAGCCGCTCGCGTTCCGGCGGTGCATTGGCGACGAGGATCGACAGGATCGACCAGGCGATCGATTCGGCGGCGATGATGTAGCCGGTGGTCAGGATCGGAATGCCGTGCAGGCTGGTCAGGAGCAGTGGCCCGTAGACCGCGAACGAGCAGGTCGCCACCGAAAACGCCGCGACCATGGTCATGCCCGCGCCGACCGGCGAGCGCCATGAGAACAGCCGCGACGGGAACAGGCGCGAGCGCGGCTTCAGTGCATCGATATAGATAAACAGCGCCAGGCCGATCAGGCCGAGGCTGAGCAGCAGCGACGAGCGCAGCAGGGCGATGTCGACGCCGGCGGTGGCGATCAGCACGACGCTAACGGCGAGGCAGCCAAGTGCCGCCAAGGGGAAGGGCGGCGCCGAGCCGCCGGTCGCCTGCGGCCTTGTTGCTTCAGGTGTATCGAGCACAAGCAAGCTTGCCAGCGCCATGGCCGTGCCGCCGAGGGTGAAGACGCCGAAGGCCCAGCGCCAGGACAGCAATTCGGTCATGACCGCGCCGAGCACCGGTCCGCTGAAGGCGGCGACACCCCAGATCGCCGACATGAGGCCGAAAAGCTGCGGCCAGATCGCGCGGGCAAACAGCCGCTCGACCGAGACGAAGGCCAGTGACACCAGCGCGCCGCCACCGAGCCCCTCGATCAGGCGGCCGCAGAGGAACAGCGGCATCAAAGGCGCGGTGGCGCAAACCAGCGCGCCGCCGGCATAGAGCATCGCGGCGACCATCATGTTGGTGCGCAGCGCGACATAGCTCACCAGCCGTCCGGCGGCCGCACCGGCAACGATGGCGCCGAGCTCGTAGATCGCCAGCGACCAGCCGACCAGTTGCACGCCGGCGAGCTCGCCGACCATGGCCGGCATGACCGTTGCCACCATCGTTTCGTTGGTGGCGTGCAGCAGGATGCCGAGGCTGATGAAGCAGAAGCGCGCCAGATCGCCGCTCGCCCACAGCGCGCGCCAGTCGACCCTGTTTGTGCTTGTCTTGGTCATCCGGCCCCCCAGGCTTTCTTAGACGCTGGTCTAAAGTATTGGAGCGTTCTTCACGTCCAAATGAGTACATGCCGCAGTATGGGAGGACTTCTAGAACCTCAACCGCAGTTGAGATCAAGCGGCTTTGATCGCCGTTGACGTGGCGGATTTCAAATTGTGCGATGGGGGACGATCACGAAGCGGTGAGATTCTGGTCAGACCGAAGACAAGCAATATTGGATCGCCGCAATCTTCGGTCACGATAACGGCATGAACACAGTTGCCATGCCGTGATCTTCGAGCGCCGCAACTTTGAACATCAGGGCGGCCCATTCTCCGCGGAGTGGGCCTGCCGGAAACTATGAGCCTTCGGCAGCTATTCGCAGGCCGACACCTACGCTCCCCGCCGCTCGGGAGCCATGCTACGCCGCTATTTCAACGAGTGGATCAGATCCAGCGAGGTGACGGCGACCGCCAGGTTGACGCCGGTCTGTGCCTGGACACTGAGCGGCTGCAGCGAAAAGGCGCTGTCGAGGCCGCCGACCAGGAGATTGGCGCCGCCACCGGTGACCACGCTGGCCTCGGCATTCACGCCATAGTAGCTGCCGGCAAGGTCGCCTTCATCGTGGTTGCGGGTCGCCGCCAGAACCGCCCATACCAGCTGGCCCTGATGCGTCCGGCCGACATCGACGCCGAGCTTGGAAATCACCCCGGTATAGACTTCGGAGGGGCCGCCACGATGTGGACGAAAGACACAGGAAACACCCTTGTTGGAGGTGACGAGATAGGCCGTGCCGCCGTCGATGGTGCAGTCGAGCACGCCGAGCTGGAGCTTGCTGGCGCTGGCGGGAGCGGCAACGACGGTCGTCGCGAGGGCGGCGGCACAAGCGAGTTTCTTGATCATGGCAGGGTCCTTTCGAAATTGCCTTGTACAAACGGCTGAGCACGCCGAGCGTTCCGCCGAAAACTTGGCGCCAGCAACGCAAGGGTAAACGCAGGGTTGTCGGGGCGCGGAAAGGGCCGCCCGATTAACCGGCCGCTCAGCCGGTGCTGGTGCGGGCCAGGCCGTCCTTGGCCGGCTGGTAGGTCGGATTGAGGTGCACGGCCTCGCGGTAGGATTTCGCGGCCCTGGCCTTGTCGCCGCGCCGCTCGTAGATCAACGCCTGATTGGACCAGGCCTCGGCGTTCTTGCCGTCGAGCTTGATGGCCATGTTGAAGTCGGCGAAGGCATTGTCCTCGTCGTTCATGGCCAGGTAGGAGAGGCCGCGTCCATTATAGGGCTCGGAGGCGTCCGGCGCCAGCGAAATGGCGGTCGAGAAATCCTCGATGGCAAAGGCGTGCTGGCCCTGACTCTGATAGATCAGGCCGCGATTGTGATAGGCGCGCGCGTCGGTCGTGTCGAGCTGGATGGCCTTCTGGAAATCGTTGAAGGCTTCCTGCACCCGGCCGGCCCTGCGGTAGAGATTGCCGCGGCCGATATAGGCGGCGTCATAGTTGGGATTGATCTGGATCGAGCGGTTGTAGTCGGCAAGCGCGCTCGCCTGGTCGCCGAGGAAGCGCTGGATGAGCGCGCGGTTCGAATAGGCCTGGTAAAAATTCGGATTGAGCTGGATGGCGGTGTTGAAGTCCTTCAGCGCCGCCTGGTACTGGCCGCCGCGGCCATAGGCCGAGCCGCGCACATTGTAGGCTTCCGGATCCTGGGGGTTGCGCTGGATCACCGCCGACAGCGAGGAGATGTTCTCGCTCGAGGCTTGCGCCTTGTCGATGTTGTTGAACTCGCCGGTCGGAACGCTCTGGCAGCTGGCAAGCGCCATCCCGGAAAGCAGGGCTGCCGTCAGGGCGAGGCCGCGCCACGCGGTTCTGCGCTCTACGGTAATTGCGTCCATGTCTGCCCTGTCCTTACTGCGCCGTCTGGTCCGTTCCCCCTCCGAACCGGCATCTCTCCCAACCGGTCCTTTCGGACCGGGTCTACATCACAACAAAAAGGTGGCGGCGATTCCGCATCGCGCCACCCTGGATATCCTTGGAAAAGGACGAAAAATTGGCGTCAGAACCGCGGCGGACGCGGGGCACCGGCACCGGCAGCACCGGCCGCGACCGGACGCGGCGTCATCGGCAGCAGGCCTTCGCGCTGGGCACGCTTGCGGGCCAGCTTGCGGGCACGGCGCACAGCTTCCGCCTTTTCACGGGCGCGCTTCTCGGAGGGCTTCTCGTAATGTCCGCGCATCTTCATTTCGCGGAAGATGCCTTCCCGCTGCATCTTTTTCTTGAGCGCGCGAAGCGCCTGATCAACATTGTTGTCGCGGACGAGTACCTGCACGGGCAATCCTGTCTTTCGGGTTTGAAATCAATAGGCAAGCGGCCATAGCCACAAGCCTCCGCGGCGCGTTACACCACGAATTGGAGCGGCTGATAGCAGAATCAAGGCGCTCTGTCCACTGCCGATTGAGAGGCGGTGCCGACCCCGAAACGAAAAAACCCGCCTCAGCGGCGGGTCGTTGGTGTGAATCAGCACCACATCGAGATTAGTAGCATAGCTGCCGGCACAAAGCAAGAACAAAATTCGCCGTGGGCCAGATAGGCGACGCTACGCCGTGGCCAGGTGGAGCTGCTCGAAACCTTCGAAGAACTCGCCGTAGTCGCAGGTTATCTCCTCGCCGGCGGCGATGTCGCGGGTCGCAGTGGCCCCGCCATATTGCGAAAAGTCGGTGTTCGGTTTGTCGGCGTGGTTCATGAAGCGGCCATTGTCGACCTCATAGACCATGAAGCCCGGCCGGTCCGGACTGGGATAGGCATATCTGTCGAGCAATTCCTTGAGGTGCGGCGGCGCCGTCTCGTATTTTTCCACCGGGATCAGCCGGTCGAAGTCCGGATCGAGCCGCCAGATCTGCGCCCCTTTCCGGATCGGCTCGGCGGCGAACACGCCGACGCCTTCGATTGCGCTTGCAGCGATATAGGTCCTGATCAGCAGCATGTTTCCAACCCGTTTTCGAGGAGAAGACGGAATCGTCAAATCGCCGGGAAAAGCAAGACCGGTTTTCAGGCATTGCGGCTTGCGGGGCCTACCCCGACCGCGAAACGCTTCACGTGCGGGTGATCGAGACGCCGCCGTCGGCGAACAACGCCGTGCCGGTGGTGAAACTCGATGCATCGGAAGCCAGATAGAGCGCCGAGCGGGCGATCTCGTCAGGCTCGGCGACGCGCTTCAAGGCATGCAGGTTTTCAACGAAGGCTCGCGATTCAGGGGTCTTGAACGTTGCCGAAGGCGTGTCGGTGCCGCCCGGCAGCAGCGCGTTGACCCGCACGCCTTTGGCGCCGTATTCGGCGGCAAGCACCTGCGTCAATCCGATCAGTCCGGCCTTGCTTGCGGCATAGCTGGTCATGCCGGGCATGCCGACGGTGTGGCCGACGAAGGTGGAGGTGAAGATCAGCGATCCGCCGCCGCGGTCGACCATCGCCGGCACCTGGTATTTTGCGCCGAGAAAGGCGCTGGTCAGGTTGGTGTCGAGCGCCTCGCGCCAGCCCTCCAGCGACAGCTCCGAAACCGGCCCCGTCTTGCCGACCGAACCGGCATTGTTGAAGGCGATGTCCAGCCCGCCGAATTTCTCGACCGCCAGGTCGACCAGGGCCTTCGCGTAGGCTTCGTCGCGGACATCGCCGGCAAGGGCGATGGCCGTGCCATCGGCGTCTTCGATTTCGGCAACCAGCGCGTCAAGCTCCGCCTTGCGGCGGGCAGCGACGACCACCTTGGCTCCTTCCTCCGCAAACAGCTTGGCCGTGGCGCGGCCGATCCCGGAACTGGCGCCTGTGACGATGGCAACTTTGTTGGCAAGTGTGAGCATTTTCCTGCATCCTTTTCGCGCCGGCCCTTGCCGGCAATCGGGATGCTTGGTCGCAAATCGGGGCGGCGCGAGCCACCCGATACGTGCAAGGTGCTTCAGATGTGGTTTGATCGCTCCATCACGTCGCATGCCTCTTTCCACCACGGCGCAAAACGGCAAGCGCCGTCGCAAACAGTGCAAGGCTGGCAGCGCCGTTTCGCTAGTGATACAAGCTCGCGCGCCGGGGTTGGCTGATCTGCCCGGCCGCCATTTGTGAGGCCTGCGACGTTGAAGAAATACTCGGTATTCGCCATCGCCCGCGAGGCCATGCGCGGCCATAAGGGCTGGGAGGAGCAGTGGTCCTCGCCGGAGCCGAAGAAGGAGTACGACGTCATCATCGTCGGCGCCGGCGGCCACGGCCTGGCCACCGCCTATTATCTCGCCACCGTGCACGGCATCACCAACGTCGCGGTATTGGAAAAAGGCTGGCTCGGCGGCGGCAATACCGGCCGCAACACCACCATCATCCGCTCGAACTATCTCTACGACGAGAGCGCCGGCATCTACGACCATGCGCTGAAGCTGTGGGACGGGCTCAGCCAGGAGCTCAACTACAACGTCATGTATTCGCCGCGCGGCGTCATGATGCTCGCCCATAACATCCACGACATCCAGGTGCTGAAGCGCCACGTCCATGCCAACCGGCTGAACGGCATCGACAATGAATGGCTGACGCCGGAGCAGGCGAAGGAATTCTGCCCGCCGCTCAACATTTCACGCAATGCGCGCTATCGGGTGATGGGCGCCTCCCTGCAGCGCCGTGGCGGCACGGCGCGTCACGATGCGGTCGCCTGGGGCTATGCGCGCGGCGCCTCGGCGCGCGGCGTCCACATCATCCAGAATTGCGAGGTCACCGGCGTCAAACGGGCGCCGAACGGCGCGGTCACCGGCGTCGAGACGACGCGCGGCTTCATCGGCGCCAGGAAGATCGGCGTGGTCGCCGCCGGCCACTCCTCGGTGATCATGAACATGGCCGGCGTGCGTATGCCGCTGGAAAGCTATCCGCTGCAGGCGCTGGTGTCGGAGCCGGTCAAGCCGGTGGTGCCCTGCGTAGTCATGTCGAACACGGTGCATGCCTATATCTCGCAGTCCGACAAGGGCGAACTGGTCATCGGCGCCGGCACCGACCAGTATGTCTCCTATTCGCAGACCGGCGGGCTGCACATTTTGCAACATACGCTCGATGCGATCTGCGAGATGTTCCCGATCTTCACCCGTATGAAGATGCTGCGCTCATGGGGCGGCATCGTCGACGTGACGCCGGACCGTTCGCCGATCCTGGCCAAGACGCCGGTGCCCGGCCTCTATGTCAATTGCGGCTGGGGCACGGGCGGTTTCAAGGCAACGCCGGGTTCGGGCCATGTCTTTGCCCATACCATCGCCAGGGACGATCCGCACCCGATCAACGCGCCCTTCACCATCGAGCGCTTCCGCACCGGCCGCCTCATCGACGAGGCGGCGGCGGCAGCGGTGGCGCACTGATGATGACCGAGATGGCCGTCGCCATGCCGCTGATGCTCGCCGGCGAGCAAGGCCTGTTCCATTTTCCGTCGCCGGACGAGGTGCGCACGCAGCCGATCAGCCGCGCCGAAAACGAGACCGAATGGCCGTTTTCCGTCGACGACGGCATTCTGGCCTGCGTCTGGAGCGGCGGACAAAGGGTCGTCTCGTTTCTTGAAGGCCGGCCGGCGGATCTGGACAACGACGAGCCGTTCGAGCCGCGCGTCGTCATCGTCACGGTCGATCCGGTCCTGCTGACGATCGGCAACATGACCAACCGCGACCTCTTCAGCCCTGCGGCAAGCATCGAGGAGCGTATCCGGCTCGTCGCGCCCTTCGTGACCTTGGGCCAGAGGCTTTGCGACCAACCGGCCGGCGCCCGCCTCGGCCACGGCGAATTGTAGGACCAACCATGCTTCTCATCCGCTGCCCCTATTGCGAGGAAGAGCGTCCGGAGCTCGAGTTCCGCAACGCCGGCGAGGCGCATATTGCGCGTTCCCCAAACATCGCCGGCGAGAGCGACGACGATTTCGAAAAGTTCTTCTTCATCCGCTCAAATCCCAAGGGCATCATCTATGAGCGCTGGCGGCACATGCACGGCTGCGCGCGGTTCTTCAACGCGGTGCGCGACACCGTCAGCGACAGGTTCCTGATGACCTACAAGGCCGGCGAGCCGAAGCCCGTAAAGCTGCCGGGAGCCACCAAATGAGCGCGACATTCCGCATTGCCGGCGCCGGACGGCTCAAGCAGGCAAAGATAGCTGGCTTCAGCTTCGATGGCCGTCCCTATACCGGTATCGAGGGCGACACGCTGGCCTCGGCGCTGCTTGCCAATGGCGTCCATCTTGTCGGCCGGTCGTTCAAGTACCACCGGCCGCGCGGCTTCCTGTCGGCCGGCGCCGAAGAGCCGAACGCGCTCGTCGAGATCAAGCGCGACGCGGCACGCAAGACGCCGAACGTCCGAGCTACGGTGCAGGAGCTCTATGACGGGCTGACCGCGCAGTCACAGAACCGCTGGCCGTCGCTCGCTTTCGACATCGGTGCCGTCAGCAGTATTGCCTCGCCGATGCTTTCGGCCGGCTTCTACTACAAGACCTTCATGTGGCCGAAGACTGCATGGAAAAACCTCTACGAACCCAAGATTAGGGCCGCCGCCGGCCTTGGCGTCGCTCCCGACCAGCCGGACCCCGACCATTATTCGGCGCGCTTCGCCCACTGCGATGTGCTGGTGCTGGGCGGCGGTGCCGCGGGTATCGCCGCGGCATTGGCCGCGGCTGAAACCGGGGCGCGTGTCATCCTTGCCGACGAGCAGGCGGAATTCGGCGGCAGCCTTCATTTCGAGAGCGGCGCCAGGATCGATGGCCAGGATGGTTTTGCCTGGGCGCAGTCCGCAGTCGCCAAGTTGAAGTCGATGGACAATGTGCGCGTGCTGCCGCGCACCACGGCCTTCGGCTATTACGCGCAGAATTTCGTCGGGCTGGTCGAGCGCGTCAGCGACCATCTGCAGAACCCCGGCCGCGACCTGCCGCGCGAGCGGCTGTGGCAGGTTCGCGCCAAACGCGTGGTGCTGGCGACCGGCGCCATCGAGCGCCACATGGTGTTTGCCGACAACGACCGCCCCGGCATCATGCTGGCATCGGCGGCGCGCACCTATCTCAACCATTACGGCGTCGCCGTCGGCAGGAATGTCGGCGTCTACACGGCAAACGATTCCGCTTACGCGGCAGCGATCGACCTGAAAAAGGCCGGCATCAACGTGGCGGCAATCGTCGATCTGCGCGACAACCCGACCGGGCCGGTGATCGACGAAGCGAGGGCACTCGGTATCGAGGTCAATTTCGGCCGCGCGGTGATACGCGCCGGCGGCAAATTGCGGGTGTCGTCGATGACCGTGCAGCCGAAGAACGGCGGCGGCGAACGCACCATACCGGTCGACGCGATCCTGATGTCGGCCGGCTGGACGCCGTCGGTGCACCTGTTCTCGCAATCACGCGGCAAGGTCGCCTTCAACGACGAGACCAAGCGCTTTGTCCCCGGAATCTATGCGCAGGACTGCGTCTCGGTCGGCGCCTGCAACGGCACCGACGGGCTGTCGGCCACCATCGACGAAGCTTACGCCGCCGGCGCCAAGGCGGCCAGAGACGCCGGCGGCAAGCCGGCCAAGGGCACCAAGCCGAAGGTCGATGCCGGCGAAAGCTGGTCGCGCGGCATGCTGGGTGCAGCACCCGGTGCCGGCGCCGACACGACGGTGAAGGCGTTCGTCGACTTCCAGAACGACGTCACCGCCAAGGACATCCGCCAGGCAGTGCATGAGGGCATGCGCTCGATCGAGCACGTCAAACGCTTCACCACCAATGGCATGGCGACCGACCAGGGCAAGACCTCCAACATGCACGGCCTGGCGATTGCCGCCGAGACGTTGGGCAAGCCGATCCCGCAGGTCGGGCTGACGACGTTCCGCGCGCCCTATACGCCGATGACATTCGGCTCGATCGTCGGGCACGCGCGGGGTCCCCTGTTCGACCCGACCCGCAAGACGGCGATCCATCCCTGGGCCGAGCGCGAGGGCGCTGTATTCGAGGATGTCGGTCAGTGGAAGCGCGCCTGGTATTTCCCGAAGCCGGGCGAGGACCTACATGCCGCCGTCGACCGCGAATGCGTCACGGTACGCAAGACAGCCGGCCTGTTCGACGCCTCGACGCTGGGCAAGATCGAGGTGGTCGGGCCGGATGCGGCCAAATTCATGGAACTGCTCTACACCAATCCATGGGAGAAGCTCGAGCCCGGCCGCTGCCGTTACGGCATCATGCTGCGCGAGGACGGCTTCATCTATGACGACGGTGTCGTCGGCAGGCTTGCACTCGACCGTTTCCATGTGACGACGACGACCGGCGGCGCGCCGCGCGTCATGAACCATATGGAAGACTATCTCCAGACCGAGTTCCCGCATCTCAACGTCTGGCTGACCTCGATCACCGAGCAATGGGCGGTGATTGCCGTGCAGGGACCGAAGTCTCGCGACATCATTGCGCCGCTGGTCGAGGGCATCGACATGTCGGATGAGGCGCTGCCGCATATGTCGGTGCGCGAAGGCCGGATCTGCGGCGTGCCGACCAGGCTGTTTCGCATGTCGTTCAGCGGTGAGCGCGGCTTCGAGGTCAACGTGCCGGCCGATTACGGCGAAGCGGTCTGGGAAGCGTTGTGGGCCGAGGGCCAGAAGCATGGCGCCTGTGCCTACGGCACAGAGTCGATGCATGTGCTGCGCGCTGAAAAGGGCTACATCATCGTCGGCCAGGATACCGACGGCACGGTGACGCCGAACGACGCCGGGCTCGACTGGGCGGTCGGCAAGAAGAAGACCGACTTCGTCGGCATTCGCGGCATGGCGCGGCCGGATCTGGTCGCCAAGGGCCGCAAGCAGCTTGTCGGCCTGAAGACCAGGGATCCCAAGGTGGTGCTGGAGGAGGGCGCGCAGATCGTCGCGGACCCGAAGCAGGCAATCCCGATGAAGATGATTGGCCATGTCACGTCGAGCTATTGGTCGCAAAATTGCGGCCGCTCGATCGCGCTGGGGCTGGTCGCCGGCGGCCGCGATCGCACGGGCGAGACGCTCTATGTGCCGATGCCGAACGGGGTGATCGAGGTGGAGGTCACCGGCATGGTGTTCTTCGACGAGAAGGGGGAGCGTCTCAATGGCTAAGGCCGCCGTGAAAACCAACGCCGCCGGACCCTCAGTCGAACGCCGTCCGGCTCTCGCCGGCCAGTCGCTTTCCGCCGCCGGCGTTATACTTGCCGTGCTGCCGCCGGCCGAGCGCATATCGCTGCGCGCGCCGGAAGCCTCGATTGCGGCACTTTCGAAAGCGCTCGGTGTCGTCCTGCCGCAAAGGCCGAAAACCTCGGCGGCAAAGGCCGGACGCACGGCCTTGTGGCTCGGGCCGGACGAATGGCTGGTCATTGACGAGAACGGAAAAGATCCGCTCGCCGACTGCGCCAGCATTTCCGTACTGCATTCGGCGGTCGGCATCTCGCACCGCAACGTCGCCATATCGGTTATCGGTCCGGCTGCCGCGGCGACGATCAATGCCGGCTGCCCGCAGGATCTGTCGCTCGACGCCTTTCCGGTCGGGGCGGCGTCGCGTAGCATTCTCGGCAAGGTCGAAATTGTGCTGTTGCGCACGGCGGCCGACGCGTTCCGCGTCGAATGCTGGCGTTCCTTTTCCGATTATGTCTTTACTTTTCTGTCCGAGGCAGCGCGCGACGCGGCAGCATAGGCATGTTCGCCGCGCCTGACCGTTCTGCGACAGCGAGCCGAGGGAGAATGCAAATGCCGCCGAACTCCGCGCCGAAGTCGCCGGTCAAGACGCCGGCCGTGCGCTCTTTTGAAGACGAGCAGCGCACTGGGACGGATATCGAAGAGGAACTCGAGGAAGGCCTCGAGGATACATTCCCGGCCAGCGATCCGGTGTCGATCACCGGAACGGCCATTCCCGGCGCACCGGCAAGACCCGGCAAGCGTAAAAACGTGGCGGGACAGAAGCGTAAGAAGTGATCTGCACGCCGCGATAAAGCAGGGCTGAAGCAGACAAGATCGGCGGCCGGAAATTCCTGCCGCCCTTTCGGTTCATCACGGCGTATTGTCGCCCGACCGGCTCAGAAGCTGCTTGGCACGATCCACGGGTCGATGCCGATGCCGAGCCTCGGGCCCTTGCTGCCAGCCTTGTGGGCCCCGGCGTCCGCCTTTTCAAGCGATCCGGTCGGCGCGCAATCGAGCTTAGCACCGGTCTTGGTGTCGATGCAGGCCGCTTCTTGCTTGGCTGGCTGACTGCTGCCGGCAAATGCGGCGCCAGAGAGCGCCAGCAGGGAGGCGAGCGTGAGGATTGCCTTCTTCATCGTCGGTCTCCGGTTCAGCTATTGAATTTCTCGTACGTGTACGGAACTGCGTACAGATACGCCCTGGACTCCTGGTGTTCAAGCAAAATCGTACGCGTACGGAGAGTTGCCGAACGCTCGGCGCCGCAGCGCAGAACGTTCGGAGAAGATCCTGCAGATCGGGAGGAGCGTCGCTCTTCAGCAGTTGACCGACGGCGTCAGCGGCGCAATCTCGTGCGCGGCGATGGCTTCGAGCATGATGTCGCCGATCCGTGTGATGAATGTCGTCTGGTCGCCGAACGGGTAGAACGGGAAGGTGATCAGCAGCGAGATGGCGCCGTGGCCGACCGCCCACAGCATGGTAGCGATGGCGCGTGGATCGCCTTTGAGCCTGCCGGCGGCAACGCAGGCTTCGACCCTCGCGATCAGCACTTTCATCGCCGGGTTGCCGCTCTCCATTTCGGCGAAGGTCTTTCCGGCTGGCGGCCTGACTTTTTCGGTCATGAAGACGGTGCGGTATTCGTTGGGATTTTCCAGCCCAAAGGCGGCGTATTCGACAAGCACCGCCTTGAGCGCCTCGATCGGGTCGTCGGCCGTATGATTTGCGATGCGCCTGGCCAAGGTCTCGAAGGCATCCTCGGCCAGCGCGAACAGTATGTCCTGCTTGTCGGCGAAATAGGAATAGACCGACATCGGCGCATAGCCAACGCGCTCTGCGAGCTTGCGGATGGTGAGGCCGTCATAGCCTTCTTCCTGGACAAGCCTGTGCGCGGCGTCGACAAGTTCGGAACGCAGTTCGGCCTTTTGTTTTTCGCGGCGCTCCTGGACGCTCAGCTGCAACTTTCTACTGCCTTATGACTGATGGCTGGATGCAGCATATATACGCTGTACGGCGTCGGGCAAGGGTGGCACGAAGCAGAAGCTTGATTGTCGCAATACCCATGTAACCCGGCAATAAAGCCGGCAACATCGGACTGTTACAGACAAAGACTAATTCGCGGCTCTGCAAAAATTTCGTTTCGGGAGGCCGTTATGACCGGAACTGAGCTTTCGTCCGGCGTGCCGGACGTGGACCCGCTTTCCCATCGCGCCAGGATGGCGCTCAGGCGCGTCGTCATGGTCGCATGGCTGGCGATCGCGCTCGGCTTCGCCATGGAAGCTCTCATTCTGACCGTCAGATTTGCGGCAGGTGCCTACCCCGCGACGACGCAGGTTCTGATCGAACTGGCGCAAGGCGTGACCTGGTCGTTCTTCGTCTGCGCCGGCGTCAGCCTCGGCACGGCACTCACCAAGGTGCGAGCCTCGCTCGGCGGCTTGATCAGCGCGATTTCAGCGCCACTGGCGATGGGCATCGCCAAAGGGACGCAAAAGGTCATGGTCAGCGCGCTGGACGCGGCGGCAAAGCCGGCCATCCTGTCGCTCACGACGCTCGGTGTGCTGCGGGCGATCGAATACGGGCTGCTCGGCTGGATACTGGCGTCGCTGGCATCGAAGGAAGAACCGCGTCCGCTCCATTTCGCGCTGGCAGGCGCCCTGATAGGCGCGGTATTCGGCGGCGGCATCACGGTGCTGACCATTGAGACGGCCGCGGCAAATGACGCTGCTCTCGCACTGCAACAGGCGATCGCAACCGGCCTCAACGAGATCGTGTTTCCAATCGGTTGCTCACTGGTCGTCTACATTGCGCTGCAGGTCAGCCGCCATATGAAGTATGTCGCGGCCGAAGCCAAATAGATTTAGGTTCCCAGGCTTCGATGCCAGTCAAACCGCTTCCGGTTGGCGTTCGATCAGCGTCAGCGTCAGCCAGCGCGCGGTCAGCGCCGGTTTTTTCGAGCCCTCGATCTCGATCGTCACGTCGTGCGCCGTCTGCACCCAGCCGGACGGCCTGACCTTGACGTCGGCCAGCACGAAACGGGTGCGGATGCGCGAGCCGGTCTTCACCGGCGCCAGGAAGCGCAGCGAATCGAAGCCGTGATTGACGCCCATCTTGCTGTTTTCCAGCGGCGGCATGGTTTCGAAGGTC
Organism: Mesorhizobium sp. M0136; assembly: GCF_040322515.1. Lineage (NCBI taxonomy): Bacteria > Pseudomonadati > Pseudomonadota > Alphaproteobacteria > Hyphomicrobiales > Phyllobacteriaceae > Mesorhizobium > Mesorhizobium sp. M0136. The sequence goes on along the minus strand of NZ_JAMYTP010000009.1, from coordinate 213,972 downwards.
ATCGCCGACAACAGCGAAAGCGACAGGAAGCCATGCGCGATGGTGCCGCCGAACGGCGTTTCGCGGCTGGCGCGTTCAGGATCGCAATGGATGAACTGATGGTCGTCGGTGGCATCGGCGAACTGGTCGATCATGCGCTGGGTGACGACCCGCCATGGCGACACGCCGACTTCCTTGCCGACGTTGGCCAGAAGCACATCGAGACTGATCGGTTCCACGCTGATGTCCTCCATCTTCACCCCGGCATTTCACTCGCCGGATGGCGTGCGTCTCATTCCTTGAACAATGTCAGCCCGTGTTGCACCGACTGCCCGCCATCGATCGGCAGGATAGCGCCGGTGACATAGCTGCCGGCACGGCTGCACAAATAGAGCGTTGCGCCGGCAATGTCATCCGGTGCGCCGATGCGGCCGATCGGAACATGGTTGCCGACATGTCTTGCCTGGTCCTCGGTGCCGGTGGCGAAGGCCGTCATGCGGCTCCGGAAAGGGCCAGGCGCAAAGGCGTTGACGGTGATGCGGCGGGCGGCGAACTCGATCGCCAGGATGCGCGTCAGGTGGTGAACCGCGGCCTTCGAGGCCGAGTAGGAGTAGGCATCTTCGGCCAAAGGCTGCGTGCCCATCACCGATCCGAGGTTGATCACCCGGGCTGGGTCGGCATCGCTGGCGGCGGCCTCGAGCAGAGGCAGCAATTCGCGCGTCAGGTGGAAGACCGCGGTGACATTGACGCCGAACACCTTGGCCCAGGCATGGTAGGGAAAGCTTTCCAGCGTCGCGCCCCAGGAGATGCCGGCATTGTTGACCAGGATATGCAGCCGCTCGGTCCGCGCCCTGACCTCAGCCACAAGCGCCGCAATGCCGGCCTCGCTGGAGACGTCGCCGGCGAAACCCTCGGCCCGGCCGGGGGCGCCAAGCCCGTTCAGTTCGCCTGCAACCCCGACGCAATCCTCGCCCTTGCGCGAGGCGATCATCACGGTGGCGCCGGCCATGACCAGAGCGGTCGCCGCCATGCGGCCGATGCCGGTCGCGGCGCCGGTGACCAGCGCCGTCTTGCCGGCGACTGAGAACAGCTCGTCCAGATAGCTCATCGATTTCCTCCGCGCAGTTCACCGCTGTTTGACTGGTGGTTCAAGGAGCGGCTTCGCATCGACAAGGCTAGCCGAACTACGATGATCCTTGCCACGCCAAAAGTACCCGGACTGCGGCGATGGCACGGTTTGCGGCTGAAATGGTTAAGCCCGAACGGCAAGGTGGTCATTCGGCCGTGACATGGGTCGGATGAATGATGCAGCCGTGCCTCCAAGCGAGCACCTTGGCCCCAGCGGTTCATTTCGCGCGTAAAGCCGTGGACGGGAGCTATGCTTCCCCGGGGGAACTGTGGGTAAGAAACAACGCATCGTCCTGCTGGCAGCTGTTTTGGCGTCTGCCTTTGGCGTTTTGTTGCTGATCCTGATCCTGCAGATGGTCAGTTTTTTGGTTGACTAGGCACGGCCAGGAGCGTGCTTTTCCAAAAGCCTGCGCTACCGCAGGCTTTCCAGCTCGCGGATGCGTTTGGCGCCGTCGGTCTCGAGCTGCCTTGTGACGGCGCCGATCAGCGCTTCGGCAACGACGAAAAGGGCGGCGGATGAGTCCCAGGCCGAAGGCACGGCGGTGCGCCCGGCGATGACATGGCGGGCAAAGCGAGCGATCGGCGACAGCCACTGATCGGTAAACAGCACGATCTGCACGCCGCGCTGGTTGGCGGTCTCGGCAAAGCGGACGAGGCTGTCCTGATAGCGCCTGATGTCGAAGATCACCAGCACGTCTCGCTTGCCCATGTCGATCAGCCGGTCGCGCCAGACGCTTTCCTGGCCGGCGAGATGGAAGACGTTGGGTTTGATGATAGCAAGGTGGGCCGCCATATAGCGCGCCAGCGGATCGGTGAAGCGGCCGCCGATCAGGAATGTCTTGCCGCGCCGGTCGGCCAGCTTGGCGACGATGTCGGCAAGCTGCTTGTCCGAGAGATGCCGGAATGTCTCGCGCATATTGTCGAGCGTTGCCTCCAGCATCGGCGAGACGGCGCTGGCGCCCTGCGATGGCGGATTGAGCGTGCGCGAGGCCGGCGACTGCAATTGCGCCGCCAGCTCGTCTTGCAGCGTCGACTGGAATTCCGGATAGTTCTGGAAGCCGAGCCGGGCGACGAAACGCAGGATCGTCGGCGACGACACGCCGGCGGCAGCCGAGAATTCGGCGACCGTCTTCAGCCCGATCAGCGGATAGCTGGCGATCAGTGTTTGTGCAGCGCGCCGCTCGCCGGCCGGCATGGCGCCGATGCGGTCGGAGATCAGTTCGGCAATGCTGGAAACCATGTTTTCCCCCACCCTGGCCGTGCCGTTACCGCATTATTGAAATCGCGTTTGACAAAGCCGGCCAAACTGTATGAAATCATCCGCAGGGACGCAATGAGGCAAAATACGTAACATACGATACAGCGCTCCCCGGGGACAGCAGACAATGGAGACAGCACGGCCCGCCAGCCTTGCATCGCCTGAAACCGTAAGGGTGACGAACCCTGGCGGATCGAGCCCTTTCGTGCTGACCTGCGACCACGCCTCAAACTTCCTGCCACCGGAATTCGGAACGCTCGGCCTTGCCGCCGAGGATCTTTCCCGCCACATCGCCTGGGATCCCGGTGCCTTGCCGGTGGCGCGCCGCATGGCCGAGGCACTCGATGCGACGCTGGTCGAGACCTGCATCTCGCGGCTCGTTATCGACTGCAACCGGCCGCTCGACGCGCCGGACCTGATAGTGACGGTCAGCGCCAGCGAAAAAACCGTGGTCCCGGCCAACCAGGGACTTTCGGCCGACCAGCGGGAGGCGCGCATCGCGCTGGCGTGGCGACCGTTTCACGAGCGGATCGCGACGATCATCGACGAACGCCAGGCGGCCGGGCGGGAGACCAGGCTGGTCTCGATCCATTCCTTCACGCCGCTCTATAAAGGCAAAAGCCGGCCGTGGCACATCGGCATCATCCATGACGAGGACCGCCGGCTGGCGGCGCCGCTGATCGCGGCGCTGCAGCAGCTTGCCGGCGTCACCGTCGGCGTCAACGAACCCTATTCGCCGGCCGACCGGGTCTATTTCACGCTGGAGCGCCATGCGCGCTCCCGCGGGCTGCCTTGCGCGATGATCGAAGTCCGCAACGACGAGATCGCCGGCGCAGCCGGGCAGCGGAAATGGGCGGATTTGCTCGCGAGTATTTTTCTCAATCTGGAGCCCGAGGCGGCCAAGGCCTCCAGACCAAGCGCAGTCGGAAAGTCAGTTCAATCGGCCAGCTAAGAAACCAAAAGGGGACTAAAAATGGCAGCATCGGGCTACACTGAAGTTGACAAGGCGGAGGACGTAAAGGTCCTCCACAATATGGGCTATGCCCAGGAACTGGAGCGGCGCCTCAGTCGCTTTTCAAATTTCGCGGTCTCCTTTTCGATCATCTGCATCCTGTCCGGCGGCATCAACTCGCTGGCGCAGGCAACCTCCGGCTCCGGCGGCATCGGCATCGGCATTGGCTGGCTGGTCGGCTGTTTTGTTTCGCTGACCTTCGCTGTAGCGATGTCGCAGATCAGCTCGGCCTATCCGACCGCCGGCGGCCTCTATCATTGGGGCTCGATCCTCGGCAATCGCGGCACCGGCTGGGTGACGGCCTGGCTCAACCTGCTCGGGCTGATCACCGTGCTCGGCGCCATCAATGTCGGCACTTGGACGTTTTTCCTCGGCGCCTTCGGACCGGCGCTCGGCATCGAGGGTACGCTGACCAACCAGATGATCTTCCTGGTCATCATCACGGGCGCCCAGGCACTGATCAACCACCTCGGCATCAAGCTGACGGCCAAGCTGACCGACTTCTCGGGCTATCTGATCTTCTTCGGCTCGATCCTCATCGCGGTCGTCTGCCTGATCTCGGCCGAAACCTGGGATTTCAGCCGGCTGTTCACCTTCCACAATTATTCCGGCGATGCCGGCGCCGGCGTGTGGCCGTCGGTATCCAATGCCTGGGTGTTCGCGCTTGGCCTGCTGCTGCCGATCTATACGATCACCGGCTACGATGCGTCGGCGCATACTTCCGAGGAGACCATCAAGGCGGCGAGCTCCGTGCCGCGCGCCATGGTCATGTCGGTGATCTGGTCGGCCGTCTTCGGTTATCTGTTCCTCGCAGCCTTCGTGCTGATGATCCCGAACATGGACGATGCGGCCAAGCAGGGCTGGAACGTGTTCTTCTGGGCCTTCGACCAGCGCGTCAGCCCGGGCGTCAAGGAGTTCGTCTACCTCGTCGTCTTCCTGGCACAGCTGCTTTGCGGCCTCGCCACCGTCACCTCCGCTTCGCGTATGATCTTCGCCTTCTCGCGGGACGGCGGCCTGCCGGGTTCCTCGGCACTGGCCAAGGTCAGCCCGACCTACCGCACGCCGGTGGCGGCGATCTGGACGGCGTCGATCCTGTCCGTCCTGTTCGTCTGGGGCTCGACGCTGGTTTCAGTCGCAGGCACCTCGGCCTACACCATCGTCGTGTCGTGCACCGTCATCTTCCTGTTCCTCTCCTTCACCGTGCCGATCGTGCTCGGCATGCTGGCCTGGGGAACGCCGAAATGGGACAAGATGGGGCCGTGGAACATGGGGCGCGCCATTTTCATGCTGTTCGGCGTGCTTTCGATCCTGTCGATGCTCCTGATCTTCGTCATCGGCATCCAGCCGCCGAACGACTGGGCGCTCTACATCACCGTCGGCTTCTTCATCCTGACGGCGATCGTCTGGTTTGCCTTCGAGCGCAACCGCTTCCAGGGCCCGCCGCTCGGCGACATCATCGCGGCGCGCCAGGCAGCGATCAAGGCTGCGGAACAGGCCGTCGGCGAAACCGGCCACTGAGGCAAGTCCTCCAACTATGGCCGGCGCTTTGCCGGCCATAGCTTCCCACATCTTCAAAGTGGCCTTTTTACAGGTCCGAAACGACAAGCGCTGGAGTGCCAAAGGAATGGCCGGAAATTTCTCCTTCGATCAGTTGAAGCAAGCGGTCTCCAGCGGAGAGGTCGACACCGTGCTGGCCTGCATCGTCGACATGCAGGGACGGCTTGCGGGAAAGCGGTTCCTGGCCCGGTATTTCGTCGATTCCGCGCATGACGAGACGCATGGCTGCAACTACCTGCTGGCCGCCGACATCGATATGGAACCGGTGCCCGGCTACAAGGCGGCGAGCTGGTCGAAGGGCTATGGCGATTTCGTCATGAAGCCGGACCTTGCGACGCTGCGGCGGATCCCCTGGCTGGAGAAGACAGCGCTGGTGATCTGCGACGTGCTCGACCACCATACCCATGACGACCTGGCGCATTCGCCGCGCGCCATGCTGAAGAAGCAGGTCAAGCGGCTGCAGGAACGCGGCTATATCGGCTATTTCGCTTCCGAGCTCGAATTCTATCTGTTCAGCGAAACCTACGATTCCGCCCGCAAGAAGCACTGGCAGGGCCTCGAGACGGCATCGCCCTACATCGGCGATTACCAGATCGGCATCACCACCAAGGAAGAAGGCGTCATGCGCCGGCTGCGCAACGAGATGGAAGCGGCCGGCATCCCGATCGAGAATTCGAAGGGCGAGTGGGGGCCAGGCCAGGAAGAGATCAATGTCCGCTACGCCGAGGCGCTCGACATGGCCGACCGCCACGTGATCCTGAAGAACGGCGCCAAGGAAATCGCCGAGTCCGAAGGCAAGGCGATCTCGTTCATGGCCAAGTACAATTACGGGCTCGCCGGCAATTCCAGCCACATCCATAATTCGCTGTGGAGCGCCGACGGCAAGACGCCATTGTTCTACGACAAAAATGCCGAGTGGACGCTGTCGACACTCGGCCAGCAATGGGCGGCCGGCCAGCTCAAATATGCCAAGGAATTCACCTGGTTCCTGGCGCCCTACATCAATTCCTACAAGCGCTTCCAGGCCGGCACGTTTGCGCCGACCAAGATCATGTGGAGCGAGGACAACCGCACCGCCGGTTTCCGTCTTTGCGGCGAGGGCACCAAGGGCATCCGCATGGAATGCCGCATCGGCGGCGCCGACCTTAATCCTTATCTCGCCTTCGCGGCACTGATCGCAGCCGGCCTTGCCGGCATCGATGAAAAGCTTGAACTGCAGAAGCCCTTCGTCGGCGACGCCTACCAGGCCTCGCAGCTGCCTGAAATTCCAAAGACACTGCGCGACGCCACCGCAACGCTGGCGGAATCGAAGATGCTGAGGCACGCGCTCGGCGACGATGTGCTGGAGCATTACATCCACACGGCACACTGGGAACAGTTCGAGTACGACCGCCGGATTACGGACTGGGAACTGCACAGGGGTTTCGAGCGGTATTGAATGGATGGCAATGTCGGCGCCGCCCGCCCCTCACCTTTACCCTCTCGTGAAGAACGGGGAGAGGGGGTCGCCAGCGCTGGAGCTTGTCCCTTCTCCGTCACTATAGGCGGAAAGGTGCCGGCAGGCGGATGAGGGCGGCGTGACCAACGATAATTATTGTAGAATGCGAGGACCCAAGGCATGACCGAAACGGTCAAGATAAAATCCCCTGTCGACGGTTCGATCTATGCCGAACGGCCTCTGGCGACGGACCAGGCGATCGGTGCCGCAGTTGAGCGTGCCAAGGCGGCGCAGGAGAAGTGGGCTGAAACGCCGGTCGTCGAGCGCGGCAAATACATGCTTGCCATGCTTGAAGCGCTGGTCGCCATGACCAGCGAGATCGTGCCGGAGATCGCCTGGCAGATGGGCAGGCCGGTGCGCTATGGCGGCGAGTTCGGCGGCGTCAGGGAACGTGTCAGCTACATGGTCGAGATCGCCGAGGCGGCCTTGAAGCCGGTCATGGCCTCCAACCCGAAGGACGGCTTTCGCCGTTATGTGAAGAAGGTGCCACTCGGCGTGGTCATGGTGATCGCGCCATGGAACTATCCCTATCTCACCGCCGTCAACACCATCGTCCCGGCGCTGATGGCGGGCAGCGCCGTCATCCTCAAGCACGCGGCGCAGACATTGTTGGTCGGCGAACGTTTTCAGCAGGCGTTCGACACAGCAGGCCTGCCCAAGGGCCTGTTCCAGAACCTTGTCATGAACCACGCGCAGACCGAAAGGCTGCTCGGCTCCGGCAAGATCGACCATGTCAACTTCACCGGCTCGGTCGGCGGCGGCCGTGCCATCGAAACGGCGGCCGCGGGCACCTTCATGACGCTCGGCCTCGAACTCGGCGGCAAGGATCCGGCCTATGTGCTGCCGGACGCCAAGATGGACCATGCCGTTGCCAACCTGGTCGACGGCGCCTTCTACAATTCCGGCCAGTGCTGCTGCGGCATCGAGCGCGTCTATGTCCACGAGAAGGTCTACGATGAATTCGTCGAGGGCTTCATTGCCGAGACCAGGAACTACGTCGTGGGCAATCCGCTCGACCAGGCGACCACCATGGGGCCGATGGCGCAGGCGCGCTTCGCCGACCTGATCCGCGAGCAGAAGGCCGAGGCGTTGCGCAAGGGCGCCAGGGCGCACATCAATATGAAGGTGACCAGCGACAGGCAGGGTTCGCCCTATCTGGCGCCGGAAGTGCTGACCCAGGTTGACCATCAGATGAGCGTCATGCGCGAGGAAAGCTTTGGGCCGATCGTCGGCATCATGAAGGTGCGCAACGACGAGGAGGCGATCGCGCTGATGAACGACAGCCCCTATGGGCTGACGGCTTCGATCTGGACGCGCGACATTGAGCATGCGGCGGCGATCGGCGACCGCGTCGAGACCGGCACCGTGTTCATGAACCGCTGCGACTATCTCGACCCGGCGCTGGTCTGGACCGGCGTCAAGGACACCGGCAAGGGCGCGGCACTGTCGGCCATCGGCTACGACAATCTGACCAGGCCGAAATCATACCATCTGCGCGAAGCCATCTGACTTTTCGAAAGACAAAAATGACAAAACTCGTTTCCAAATGGAATTACCCGACGACCGTCCGCTTCGGCGCCGGACGCATCAAGGAGCTGCCGGAGGTGCTGGCGGCGACCGGCATCAAGCGGCCGCTGTTCGTTACCGACCCGGGACTGGCCAAACTGCCGGTGGTGGCTTCGACGCTGAAAATACTGGACGATGCCAAGGTGCCGTATGGCGTGTTTTCCGAGGTCAAGCCGAACCCGGTCGATTCCAACCTGACCGCCGGCATTGCCGTTTTCAAGCAGGGCAAGCATGACGGCGTCATTGCCTTTGGCGGCGGCTCGGCGCTCGATCTCGGCAAGCTGATTGCCTTTCAGGCCGGGCAGACCCGGCCGGTCTGGGATTTCGAGGATGTCGGCGACTGGTGGACGCGCGCCGATGCCGATGCGATCGCGCCGATCATCGCGGTGCCGACCACCGCCGGCACCGGCTCGGAGGTCGGGCGCGCCGGCGTCATCACCAATGAGGCGACCCACACCAAGAAGGTCATCTTCCATCCAAAGCTTTTGCCGGCGATCGTCATTGCCGATCCGGAGCTGTCGGTGGGCATGCCCGGCTTCATCACCACTGGCACCGGCATGGATGCGCTTGCCCATTGCCTCGAAGCTTATTGTGCGCCGGGCTATCACCCGATGGCCGACGGCATCGCGGTGGAAGGCATCAGGCTGGTCTTCGAAAACCTGCCGAAAGCCTATGCCAACGGCACGGATCTGGTCGCCCGCGCCAACATGATGAGCGCGGCCGCCATGGGGGCCGCCGCCTTCCAGAAAGGGCTTGGCGCCATTCATTCGCTGTCGCATCCGATCGGCGCGCTCTACGACACCCACCACGGCATGACCAACGCCGTGTTCATGCCTTATGTGCTGGCCTTCAACCGCGAGGCGATCGAGCCGCGTATAGCCCGGCTCGCCGCCTATTGCGGCATCAAGGGCGGGTTCGACGGTTTTGCGAAGGCGATCATCAAGCTGCGCAAAGAGCTCAAGGTGCCGCATGCGCTGCCCGGCCTGATCAAGGGGCTCGACATGGACAAGAAGCGCAAGGGCCTGATCGCCGACATGGCGGTAGTCGACCCGACCGCCGGCGGCAACCCGGTCAAGCTGACCAAGAAGGCGGCGCTGACGCTGCTGGAAAATGCCATCGCCGGCGCCGTCTGAGACAACTTCCGCATTGGAAATCCACTTTGGAAAAGAGGCGAAGAAAGGGGGAAAGGATGAACGGCAAGGCCGAAACTAGTTAGCCGGAAAAATAGCCGCGTAGCGATTGCTACAGCCGGTTAAAAAGAGTTTACTTTTTCATACTGCAGGGCATCGCTTTCACAGAGCTTTCATCTGGCTGTCACACGAAAACGATACCGCATCGCAGGCGTCCAACGGCGTCAGTTCAACGGAGAGAACACATGTTCAAATTCACGGGAAAACTGCTTTCCCTTACGGCCGTCGCCCTGATGGCGACCTCTGCCATCTCGTCGGCCCAGTCCATGGATGAACTGGTCGCCGCAGCCAAGGCTGAAGGCCAGCTCACGACCATCGCGCTGCCGCATGACTGGTGCGGCTACGGCGCGGTCATCGACGGCTTCAAAGCAAAATATCCGGGCATCACCGTCAACGAGCTCAATCCCGATGCCGGCTCCGGCGACGAGGTCGAAGCGATCAAGGCCAACAAGGACAACAAGGGCCCGCAGGCGCCTGACGTCATCGACGTCGGCCTGAGCTTCGGCCCGACCGCAAAGAAGGATGGCCTGATCCAGGCTTATAAAGTATCGACCTGGGACTCGATCCCGGACAGCGCCAAGGATGCCGAAGGCTTTTGGACCGGCGACTATTACGGCGTGCTTTCGTTTCTGGTGAACAAGGACCTGGTCAAGGAAGCGCCGGCCGACTGGGCCGACCTGCTGAAGCCGGAATTTGCCAATACCGTGGCGCTCGCCGGTGACCCGCGTGCTTCGAACCAGGCCATCCAGGCCGTCTATGCCGCCGGCCTTTCCAGCGGTGCGGCCGCCGGCGAAGCCGCCGGCACGGCTGGTCTCGACTTCTTCAAGAAGCTCAACGCCGCCGGCAATTTCGTGCCGGTCATCGGCAAGCCCGCGACGCTTGCCCAAGGCCAGACGCCAATCCTGGTGACCTGGGATTATAACGCGCTTGCCGGCCGCGATACGCTGAAGGGCAATCCGCCGGTCGACGTCGTCGTGCCGAAGACCGGTGTCGTCGCCGGCGTCTATGTTCAGGCGATCAGCGCCTACGCGCCACACCCGAATGCTGCCAAGCTATGGCTGGAATATCTCTATTCCGACGAAGGCCAGATCGGCTGGCTGAAGGGCTATTGTCACCCGATCCGCTTCAACGATCTCGCCAAGAATGGCAAGCTCCCGGCTGACGTGATGGCCAAGCTGCCGCCGGCCGAGTCCTATGCGGCCGCGGTGTTCCCGACGCTCGACGAGCAGGGCAAGGCCAAGGAAGCCATCACCAAGAACTGGGATGCCGTCGTCGGCGCCAACGTCAAGTAAGACTTGAGATCAGTCGGGCGGCTTAGATCGCCGCCCGGCATACCTCCAGGACGGTAGCCGGCGCATGACCGATATCTCGTTGTCCGATCACGCTGTTGCCGGGAAGACCGCGCCTCCTGCCGACGCCCGCAGCATGAGGCTGCCGACACAATGGCTTGGCGTTGCGCCTTTCTTCATCTTCGCCATCATGTTCCTGATCCTGCCCACGCTCTATCTGATGCTGGGCGCATTCCGGAACGATGCCGGCGAATTCACTTTCGAAAACATAGCGGCCTTGGCGCAGCCGTCGATCGTTGCCGCCTACTGGATCTCAATCAAGGTCAGCCTCGCCTCGTCGCTGATCGGTGCTTTCGCGGGGCTTGCCATTGCCATCGCCATCGTGCGCGGCGGGCTGCCGGAATGGATACGCTCGGCGACACTGACCTTCTCCGGCGTGGCCTCCAATTTTGCCGGCGTGCCGCTGGCCTTCGCCTTTCTCGCGACGCTCGGCCGGCTCGGGCTCGCCACGGTGCTGCTCAACGTCTTGGTCGGCTTCAACATTTATGCCCATGGTTTCAACATTCTGTCGTTCTGGGGCCTGACACTGACCTATGTCTATTTCCAGATCCCGCTGATGGTGGTGATCATCGTGCCGGCGATCGACGGGCTGAAGAAGGAATGGGGCGAAGCGGCGGCAACGCTTGGCGCGACCCAGGCGCAGTTCTGGCGTATGGTCGTCATTCCGGTGATCTGGCCAAGCTTCCTCGGCACCGTCATCCTCTTGTTCGCCAACGCCTTCGGTGCCATCGCCACCGCTTACGCTCTGACCGGCTCCTCGCTTAACATCGTCCCTATCCTGCTCTACGCGCAGATCCGCGGTGACGTGCTGCACAATGCCCATCTCGGCTATGCCATCGCCTTCGGCATGATCGTCATCACCGGGCTTGCCAACGTCTTCTACATCTGGTTCCGGACGCGCTCGGAAAGGTGGCTTAAATGAAGAGCGGACGTTTCTGGGCCTGGGTCGTCTTCGCGCTGGGCGCTGCCTACTTCTTCATTCCGCTTATCGCGACCGTGGAATTTTCCATGCGCATGCGGCGCGGCGCCTATTCCTTCGATGCGTACAAAGTCGTGTTTGGCGACCCCCGTTTCCAGGCGACCTTCGGCTATTCCGTACTCGCTGCTGTTTTCACCATCATTCTCGGCGTGCTGATCGTGGTGCCTACCGCTTATTGGATCCGTCTGCGGATGCCGCAGCTCAGGCCCGTCGTCGAGTTCATCACGCTGCTGCCGCTGGTCATTCCCGCCATCGTCATCGTCTTCGGCTACATTAGAATGTACGGGTCGAACTCACCGCTGCCGTTCCTGGGCAGCGAGACAGGAGCCAATGCCTTGCTGGTCATCGGGTATGCGACACTGGCGCTGCCCTATATGTATCGCGCCGTCGACACCGGACTTCGCACGATCGACGTGCGGACACTGACCGAGGCGGCGCAGATTCTCGGCGCCGGCTGGGGCACGATCATCACCCGGGTCATCCTGCCCAATGTGCTGATCGCGGTGCTGTCGGGCGCCTTCCTGACCTTCGCCATCGTGATAGGCGAATTCACCATGGCCAGCCTGCTCAACCGGCCTGCCTTCGGACCCTATCTGCAGAACGTCGGCGCCAACCGGGCCTACGAGCCGGCGGCGCTTGCCATCATCGCCTTCGCCATCACCTGGGGCTGCATGTCGCTGATCCAGATCCTGTCGCGTTTCGCGCCGCGATCGGCGAACCGTCCGAACTGACCCGAAGGAAAAAGCCATGACCGAGCCCTTCCTCTCAATCCAGCATGTGCGAAAATCCTTCGGCCCCATCACCGTGGTGCAGGATTTCAACCTCGACGTCGAGCCGGGCGAATTCGTCTCTTTCCTTGGGCCATCGGGCTGCGGCAAGACGACGGTGCTCCGCATGGTCGCTGGTTTCGAAGAGCCGTCCGCCGGCAAGATCGTCGTGGCCGGCAAGGACATCACCCGGCTGAAGCCCAACCAGCGCAATGTCGGCATGGTGTTCCAGGCCTATGCGCTGTTTCCGAACCTCACCGTGGCGCAGAATATCGGCTTCGGGCTGAAGGTCGCCGGCATGCCAAAGGCCGATGCCGACAGGCGCATTGCCGAAATGCTCGATATCATCAAGCTGCCGCAGATGGGCGACCGCTATCCCTATCAGCTTTCCGGCGGCCAGCAGCAGCGCATCGCGCTGGCGCGGGCAATTGCGCCGAAGCCGAAGCTGTTGCTGCTCGATGAGCCGCTATCGGCGCTTGACGCGAAGGTGCGCGTGTCGCTGCGCGAGGAAATCCGCTCGATCCAGAAGAAGCTCGGCATCACCACCATCTTCGTCACCCACGACCAGGAAGAGGCGCTGTCGATCTCCGACCGCATTGCCGTCATGTATGGCGGCAAGGCCGAGCAAGTAGGCACGCCGTTCGAGATCTACAACCGGCCGGCAACCAAATTCGTTGCCAATTTCGTCGGCACGCTGAACGTGCTTGAAGGCACGGTCACAGACGCGGCTTCGGGCAAGGTGCGCGTCAATTCGCAAGAGGTTTCGCTCAAGGGCAAGCTCAACGGCTCGAAATCCGGCGACACGCTGTCGTTGGCACTGCGTCCGGAAGCGATTTCGCTGGGGCGCCACCCCGGCCGCGACTCCAGCCTTTCGGGCGAAATCGCCGAAGTGCATTTCCTCGGCTCGGTCATCCGGGTGCGCGTCGGCATCGGCGGCGCCACGGTCTCGCTCGACACGTTCAACAGCCCGGCCACGCCGCCGCCGGCCGCCGGCGAAAAGGCCGAAATTTCGTTCTCGTCGGGCGACATGCTGGTGCTGCATTAGGGGAAGAGGGAATAGTGAATAGTGAGAATGCGCTTTACGCGCCAAATTCCTCTACACGCAGCCATTCACCATTCACCATTCACCACTCACCATTCACCAGCAGCCAAAGGCGCGGCCGTTTTTGCAGTGCCAATCGCCCGGCTTCACCGCTACGATAAGGCATGGCGCTTTTTGAACTCACCCTTGTCCTGCTTCTCATCGCGGTCGCCCTGACCGCGCTGTCGCGGCACCTGCAGATTCCCTATCCTTCATTGTTGGCGCTGGCCGGCGCTGGCATCGCCTTCTTGCCATTTGCACCGACTATCGAGATCGACCCGGAGTTGGCGCTTGCTTTGTTCATCGCGCCGGTTCTGCTCGACGCGGCCTACGACACGTCGCTGCGCGATCTCAACCGCTACAAGGTTTCGCTCATCCTGCTGGCGCTTGGCGCCGTCATCTTCACCACGGTGGCGGTCGCTCTGGTCGGCTGGACGATGGCACGCCTGCCCGTCGCCGCCGCCATAGCGCTTGGCGCGATTGTGGCGCCGCCCGATGCGGTGGCAGCGGCGGCCGTGCTCGGGCAGTTCAAGGTACCGCACCGCATCACCGCCATCCTGGAAGGCGAGAGCCTTCTCAATGACGCGACGGCACTGCTGATCTACCGAATGTCGGTTTCCGCAGCCGCCGGCTCTATCCTGTTGAGCAGTGCCATACCAATGATCCTGCTGTCGACGGTCGGCAGCCTTGCCGCAGGCTATGTGCTAGGCCGGTTGTCTCTCGCCATACTCGGTCGTATCGACGACCCGGCGAGCGGCACCGTGGTGCAATTCGCCTCAACCTTTGGCGTCTGGATCCTGGCCGACAGGATAGGGCTGTCCGCCATCATCACGATCGTCGTCTATGCCATGACGATCGCCCGTACATCGCCGCGCCGCATGCCGGCAAGGAATCGTGTCAGTTCCTACTCGGTCTGGGAGACGGCGGTGTTCGTGCTCAACGTCCTGGCCTTCGTCCTGATGGGCCTGCAAGCGCGATCGATTGTCGGTCGACTTGCCGAGCAAGGACAAAGCGAGGCGTTCGTCTTTGCCCTGGCGGTGCTGGCCATTGTCATCGTATCGCGGCTCGTCTGGGTGCTGGGCTGCGGCGCGATCCTCAGAGCGCTGGCACGTCTGGGCGACGAGGACAGGCGGAAGGACGCACCGACATTTCGCGGCGGCGTGCTTATCGGCTGGTGCGGCATGCGCGGTCTGGTGACGCTTGCGGCAGCCTTCGCCTTGCCGGCCGACTTTCCGGGCCGTGATCCGATCGTGCTCGCCGCTTTCACGGTCGTGCTCGGCACGCTGGTGCTGCAAGGCGTCAGCCTGAAGCCGTTGCTCAGTGTGCTCAATCTCAAGCCCGACCAGACGGTCGACCGGGAGGTGGCGCAGGCGCGCGTCGCCATCATGCAGGCTGCGCTCGACGTGCTCAGCGGCAAGACGTCGAGCGCCGCGGGGGCGGTGCGCGAGCAATATGCCGCCCAGCGCGCCATTGCCGAGAACCCGGAGGATGCCCAGGCGGCGACCGAGTATGACAGGTTGCGTCTTTATGCCATCAAGAGCCAGCGCGATGCGCTGGAGCGCCTGCGCATCGACGGAACGATCGGCGACGAGGCCTACCACCGCCTCGAGGAAGAGATCGACTGGTCGGAACTGGCGGCATCCCCGCCCGGGCGGTTCCAGCCACTGACGACTTAGCATCTGGCCCAAGCTCCCTCCGTCCGGCTGCACATTGCAACCAATCCACCGAACGGCTACTGCCAGCAGGAAACTGAGCCGGATAAGCAATGAAGCTGGTCAGCTATAACATCCAGTACGGCTTCGGCGGCGATGGCCGCTACGATCTGGCGCGTTGCGCCAAGGTCGTCGCCGGCGCCGACATCATCGCCTTGCAGGAAGTCGAGCGGCACTGGTTACGCAGCAACGAGGACGACCAGCCGGAACTTCTTTCGCGATTGCTGCCCGACTACCATTGGGTCTACGGCCCGGCCTTCGACATGGATGCCAGCCAGCGGCGTGACGGCCGCATCGTCAACCGGCGGCGGCAATTCGGCACCATGGTTCTGTCGAAGCTGCCGATCGTCTGGTCGCGGCTGCACACGCTGCCGCTCAGGCGCACGCTGCGGCCGCTCAACACCCGCAACACCGCACTTGAATGCATGATCCGCACCCCGGCCGGCCCGGTGCGGTTCTTTTCGCTGCATCTGGCGCATATCGCGGCCGAGGAGCGGCTGGAGCAGATCGACTATTTGCTGGCCGAGCATCGCCGCACGCCGTCCGAGGGCGGCCCATGGAGCGGCGCCGACGACGAGCCGGCGCGCAACTGGAGCAATGGCGAACAGGAGCCAGAAAACCCCGTAGCGGCGATCTGGTTGGGCGACTTCAACATGGAGCCCGGTAGCGCCGAGTACCGCCGCATCGTCGGCAGCGCGCCCTATCATCGCGGTGCCGCCTATCTCGACGGTTTTGTCGATGCCGCCGCCGTCGCCAGCGAACCGACGTCGGACTTTCATACCCATGTGAAGACCATCGACGGCAGGATCGCAAAGCGCCGGCTCGACCATTGCTTCGTCGGCGGCATGTTTGCGGGGCGCGTGCGCTCGGTCAGCGCCGAAATCGGCCAAATCGCCTCCGATCATTTTCCGCTCTGGGTCGATATCGACCTGGAGACGCCTATCGCCATAGGGACGGGCGGCGGATGAACCGCCGATGAGCCTGTTTGTCTTTTTCGCGGTGCTCGCCGCCGCTTCCATGCATGCGATCTGGAATGCGCTGGTCAAGGTCCATCTCGACCGTTTCCTGTCGATAACGCTGATGACGCTCGGCATGGGTGCCGCCGCGCTGGTGACGTTGCCCTTCGTCGAGGTGCCGAAGCCGGAAGTGTGGCCATACATCCTCGCCTCGGTTGTCTTCCACATGGGCTACAGGACGTTCCTGATCGGCGCCTACAAGGCCGGCGATTTCGCCCAGACCTATCCGCTGGCGCGCGGCACCGCGCCCTTGCTGGCCGCTTTGGGGGGCGTTGTGGTGGTTGCCGAGATGCCGGCGCCGCTCGCCATTCTCGGCATTCTCTTGTTGTCGGCGGGCACGCTGGTGCTGTCGTTTCGCGGCGGCGCGCATCTGGAGAAATTGAACCTGCGCGCTGTCGGTTTCGCGTTGGGCACATCGATCTTCATCGCCAGCTATACGCTGTCGGACGGCAGCGGCGCGCGGCTGGCCGCCACCGCATCGAGCTATGCGGCCTGGCTGTTCGTCTGCGATGCGCTGTGGGCGCTGGTGCTTTGCGTCGTCTTTCGCGGCCCACAGGCACTGCCGGTGCTGGCGCGCGACTGGAAGGCAGGAATCTATACCGGCGTGCTCAGTGGCGGCGCCTACTGGATCGTGATGTGGGCGATGACCAAGGCGCCGATCGCCTCGGTGGCGTCGCTGCGCGAAACATCGATCCTGTTCGCCATGATGATCTCGGTGTTCGCGCTCGGCGAGAAGATGACGGCATGGCGGGGTGCCGCGGTGCTCAGCATCGTTGCCGGCGTGGTTGCGCTGAGAATGGGATAATCACGCGATCTCCAGGTCAAACACCATCAGCCCGTCCGTGCCGCCTTCGAGCGCCGCCACCAGCCGGGCGCCGGCTCGCCGATGCGCTTCATGCTCCAGATAGGCATCGCGTGCGGCGGCATCGCGAAAGTCGATGGTGAAGCCGTGCGTGAAGCCGCGGGCGAAGGGTTCGGGGCTGGTGTTGGCGCTGAATTCGACCTTGCCCATACCGTCGATCACCGACCGCAACGCTTCGAGATCGGCATGGATCGCCGCCCGCTCGGCGTTAGCGACATCGTTGCGGAATCGGACGAAAACACAGTGCCGGATCATTCCTTTTCCCTCATGCCGCTCGGTTGGTGGAAAACACCGCCGGCGGCAGCGGCTCGCGGCCAAGGATCAGATCGGCGCCCTTTTCACCAACCATGATCGTCGGGGCATTGGTGTTGGAGGAGGGGATGCGTGGCATCACCGAGGCGTCGCAGACACGCAGGCCCTCGATGCCACGTAACCTGAGCTCCGGCGTCACCACGCTCATCGCATCGTAGCCCATGCGGCAGGTGCCGACCGGGTGGTGGTCGGTCTTGGAACTGCGGCAGGCGTAGTCGAACAGCTCGTCGCCGCTCTGCAGGTCGGGTCCCGGCAGTACCTCGCGCAGCACATAGGGCTGCAGCGCTTTCTGCCGCATGATCTCGCGCGCCAGCCTCAGCCCTTTGATCGACATGTCGCGGTCATAGGGATCGGACCAATAGTTCGGATCGATCAGCGGGCGGTCGGCCGGGTCGGCACTGTTCAGCCGCACCGTGCCGCGTGAGCGCGGGCGCAGGAAGGCCGAGTTCAGTGTCACGCCCGGATTGTTCAGCTTCTCGACGCCGGCCTCGATGCCGGAGCCGAGGCCGAGATGGAGCTGGATATCGGGAGAGGCGGCGGTCGGATCGGCGTACCAGAAGCCGCCGGTCTCGAACAGGCTGGAGGCCACCGGGCCTTTCTTCAGGAGCAGGTACTGAAGGCCGGCCCACGCCATCCAATGCAGCTTGGCGTAGTTGTCGTAAGTGTGATCGCCGGTGCATTCGGCGATGACGAACAGGTCGAGATGATCCTGCAGATTGGAGCCGACGCCGGGCAGGTCGTGCACAGGCGTCACGCCGACCGCCTTCAAATGGTCGGCCGGGCCGATGCCCGACTGCATCAAAAGTTTCGGCGAGCCGATGGCGCCGGACGAGACGATCACCTCGCGTTCGGCGCGCAGGATCGCTGGCTGGCCGCCCGGCCTGTCGACGATTTCGACGCCGATGGCGCGGCCCTTGTCGACGACGATGCGCGTCACCAGAACGCCGGTCCTGACCGTCAGGTTCTTGCGTTCGCGGATCGGCCGGAGATAGGCGACCGAGGCCGAAGAGCGTTTTGCGTCCTTCTGCGTCAATTGGTAATAGCCGACGCCCTCCTGGCTGGCGCCGTTGAAGTCGGGATTGAAGGGGATGCCCATCTCCTGCCCGGCGCGGAAATAGGCCTCGCAGATCGGCAGCGGCGCGATCGGGCTCGACACGCCGAGCGGGCCCTGGTCGCCGTGAAAATCGTTGGCATAACGTTGATTGTTCTCGGCGCGTTTGAAATAGGGCAGCACGTCGCGATAGCCCCAGCCGACAAGACCTTCTTCCTTCTCCCAGGCGTCGTAGTCGCGGGCGTTGCCGCGCGTGTAGATCTGGGCGTTGATCGACGAGCCGCCACCGATCACCTTGGCCTGCGTGTATCGGAAGACGCGGTCGTTCATGTGCTTTTGCGGCACAGTCGACCAGCCCCACGCGGCGATGCCCTTGGTCATCTTGGCAAAACCGGCCGGCATGTGGATCAGCGGATGCCAGTCCTTGCCGCCGGCTTCGAGCAGCAGCACCTGATGCGACGGATCTTCGCTCAGCCGGTTGGCGAGTACGCAGCCGGCCGGGCCGGCGCCGACGATTATGTAGTCGGTCATGGCGTCACCTTTTCATAGCCTCGGCACCGACAGCGCGCCGTCGACATTGATGACCGAGCCGGTCGAAAAGCCGAGCTTGCCGCCGGCGAGTGCTGCCACGGCGGCACCGATATCCTGGCCCTCGCCCCAGCGCATCGCCGGCACCAGCCCGCTCTCGATCAGCGCGTCATATTTGGCGGTGACACCCGCGGTCATCTCGGTGCGGATGATGCCCGGCCGCACCTCGAACACGGCGATGTTTTCGGTGGCAAGCCGCAGCGCCAGGTTCTTCACCCACATCGAAAGCCCGGCCTTGGAAATGCAGTAGTCGGAACGTTCCGGCGAGGCCATGGCGGCACTGACCGAGGTGACGGTGATGATCGATCTCGCACCATCGCTCGGCAGGCCTAGCATCGCTTTGGCGACGGCCTGGCTGAGGAACACCGTGCCGCGCAGATTGATGCCGAGCACCCGGTCGAAATTTTCCGGCTTGAGCTCGAGCAGATCGCCGCGCAGGACAGTGCCGATGCCGGCATTGTTGACCAGGCAGTCGATGCGGCCGAAGGCGCTTGTCGCGGCATCGATCAGCGCTGCATGGCCGTCGAGGTCGGCGATGTCGCTGCTGGCATAGGCAAATTTCGCGCCGCGCCCGGTGATGTCGGCGGCGAGCCCGTCGGCGGCTTCGCCGGCAAGGTCGGCGACGAGGATGTCGAAGCCTGCATCGGCCAGCGCCTCGGCGCAAGCAAGGCCGATGCCGCGCGCGCCGCCGGTGACGATCGCTGCGGGGCGGCTCATGTTGCAAGCTCCGTCTTGCGGATATGATCGGCGACGCGCAGCGCCTGTGCGGCGATCGACAGCGCCGGATTGACGGCGGCCGAATTCGGCAGGAAGCCGGCATCGACGACGAACAAATTGCTGTGGTCGAAGGAGCGGCAGAACGGGTCGAGCGGTGAGGTCGCTGGATCGTTGCCCATCTTCACCGTGCCGCACTGATGCGAGGGCGTGCGCTTGTCAAACGGCCGCGACAGGACGATCGGATAGCCGCAGGCGCGGAAATTCTCGCGCATCACCTTGGTCAGTCCGTCGAGCGACTGCATGTTGGAGCGCCGCCACTGCATGACGATGTCCTTGCCGTCGACCATGATGCGGCTCTCGGGATCGGGCAGGTCCTCGCACATCAGATACCAGTCGACGGCGTGGCCGGCCATGAAATCGAGCGCGAATTTGGGCGCGCGCCTGACATTGGCCTTGAGGATATTGCCGTCGATCTTGCCGAGGAGCTGGACATTGCCGAGCGGCTTGCCGCCCTTGCCGTCGGACAGATAATAATCGTTCAGCATCAGCGTCTTCTGGTAGACGGATTTGTTCCGGCGGCGTGGATCGATCGCCAGCATGGCGCTCGAATTGTGGTTCATGAAGTTGCGGCCGACCTGGTCGGAGCGGTTGGCCAGGCCTTTGCCACCGCCTCTGCCCTGAGGGGTGGGCGAGCGCAGCAAGATGGCGGCGGAATTGACTGCGCCGGCCGATAGGATGACCAACTTCGGCGCAACTTTCTTCAGCGTACCGTTCTGGCAATAATGGACGGCAGCGATTGTCCTCGCATCCGGCGATGCCTCGAGATGTTCGACGTGGGTGCCGGTCTCGAGCTTGATGTTCTGGTCGGCAAGGGCGGCGGTCAACGGGCCCGTTTGGGCGTCGACCTTGCCGGCGCCGGTGTTGGGAAAAGCGTCCCACGGCGTGCTGCCGTCTTTCAGCCAGGCTTCGATGTCGATGCCGAGCGGCAGCGATGCCGGGTGCAGGCCCAGGCTCCTGAGCTCGGCGCGGGCACGCGCGATCGGCGGCTCGTCCGGCACCGGCCCGAAAGGGTAGGGCATCGAGTGGAACGGCTCGGTCGGGTCTTCCCCCAGCGCACCGCGCACGCGGTACAGCTGCTCGGCCCTGGAATACCAGGGTTCGAATTCCTCGTAGGAAAACGGCCAGGCCGGCGAGATGCCGCCATAGTGCTCCATCTCCGAAAAGTCTTCCCTGCGGTAGCGGATCAGCACCGCGCCGTAGAATTTCGAATTGCCGCCGACATAGTAGTAATTGCCGGGGTTGAAAGGCGCTCCGCCGGCCTCGAGCCACATCTCCTTCGGCCTATAGTGGCCATCGACGAAGATTGCGCGGGTGTCGCGTGTGTGCGGGGTTGCCGGCAGGGCTTCGCCGCGCTCCAGCATCAGAATCGAGGCGCCACTGCCGGCAAGGCCGGAGGCGATCGTGGCGCCGCCTATGCCGGAGCCGATGATGACGATGTCGGGATTTGTCATGGCCGTCAGACGATGCGTTTCTCGGTCGCCGGATCGAAGAACACCGCCTTGGTCAGGTTGAAGGCGAGCGGCGTGACCGTGCCGGGCTGGATGTTGGCATCGGCGCGCAGCCGGGCCACCACCGCCTTGCCGCCGAGATTGGTGACCGCGAACGTATCCGAGCCGGCTGGCTCGATGACCTCGATGTGACAGTCGGCGCGGGCGATGTTCGAGGCGTTGCGTTCGGCCCCTTCGGGATCGGTCAGTGCTTCCGGGCGGACGCCGAAGATGATTGGTTTTCCGTGGAATGCCGACAGGCCGGCCGGCGCATTGGCCAGCGGCAGCGAGATCGGCTGGCGCGCCTCGCGCTCCATGACGACGGAGAAGCCGGATCCGTTGCTGCCGATCGTCGCCGGGATCAGGTTCATCGCCGGCGAGCCCATGAAGTCGGCAACAAACAGGTTGACCGGATTGTTATAGATCTCGGCCGGCGTACCGAACTGCTGCACCTCGCCGTCGCGCATCACCGCGATCTTGGTGGCCAGCGTCATGGCCTCGATCTGGTCGTGGGTGACGTAGACGATGGTGGTGCCGGTGGTGGCGTGCAGGCGCTTGATCTCGATGCGCATGTCGACGCGCAGCTTGGCGTCGAGATTGGACAAAGGCTCATCGAACAGGAACAGCTTTGGATCGCGCACCAGCGCCCGGCCCATGGCGACGCGCTGGCGCTGGCCGCCGGAAAGCTGGCTTGGCTTGCGCTTCAGCAAATGGCCGATCTGCAGGACCTTTGCCACCTTGTCGATCGCTTTCTGGCGCTCATCGGCCGGCACGCCGCGCATCTCCATGCCGAAGGCAATATTCCCGGCCACCGTCATGTTCGGATAGAGCGCGTAGCTCTGGAACACCATGGCGATGTCGCGCTTGGAGGGGTGGAGATCGTTGATCGTGCGTCCGTCGACGCGGATTTCCCCTTCGGTGATGGTTTCCAGGCCGGCAATGGTGTTGAGCAGCGTGGACTTGCCGCAACCGGAAGGCCCGACCAGCACGAGGAAGCCGCCCTTTTCCAGGTCGAGGTCGATGCCTTTCAGGATCTCGACCGCTCCGAAACGCTTCTTCAGCCCGTCAATTTCCAGAAAAGCCATGCGATTATCCTTTGACGGCGCCGGCCATAAGGCCGCGCACGAAATAGCGGCCGGCGAGCACATAGACGAGGAGCGTCGGCAGCGCGGCGATCATCGCAGCCGCCATATTGACGTTGTATTCGACGACGCCGGTCGAGGTGTTGACGACGTTGTTCAGCGCCACCGTCATCGGCATCACGTCGCCTGAGCCGGCATAGGCGGAGGCGAAGAGGAAGTCGTTCCAGATGTTGGTGAACTGGTAGATCACCGTCACCACGATGATCGGCAGCGAGTTGGGCAGCATGATGCGCCGGAAGATCTGGAAGAAGCTGGCGCCGTCGATCTGCGCCGCCTTCACCAGCTCGTTCGGAAACGCTTCGTAATAATTGCGGAAGAACAGGGTGGTGAAGCCGATGCCGTAGACGACGTGAACGAACACCAGGTTCACGGTTGGATTGCCGAAGCCGAAGGTGAAGCCGGTCGCGTTCTGCAGCTTGACGCCGAACCGGCCGAGGCTGCCGAGGATCGTTGCCATCGGCAAGAGCACGGACTGGAACGGGATGAAGCAGGCAAACAGCATCAGCCCGAACACCAGCGTCGCCCCGCGAAAGCGCCACTTCGTCAGCACATAGCCGTTGAGCGCGCCGAGCAGCGTCGAGATGATGACCGCCGGAACCACCATCTTGATCGAGTTCCAGAAATAGCCCTTCATGCCGACGCAGGTGAGACCCGAGCAAACTTCGCTCCACGCCCTGATCCAGGGTGCGAAGGTCGGCGCCTGCGGCAGCGCCAGCATGTTGCCGTTCTGGATCTCGTCCATGGTCTTGAACGAGGTCACCAGCATGACGAACAGCGGCATCAGATAGAACAGCGCAAACAGCGCCAGCAGCCCGTAGATGACGATACGGTTGACCGTCCTGGCGCTGATACCGCCTGTGCTCTGGCGAGCAGGAGTGGCTATGGCGCTCATCGCGGCTTCTCCCGAAGCTCGGAATAGAGATAGGGAACGATGATCGCGGTGATGGTCATCAGCATGATCACGGCGCTAGCCGAGCCGACGGCCATTTCGTTGCGCTTAAAGGTGTACTCATACATGAAGTTCGACGGCAGCCAGGCCGAGCCGCCCGGCCCGCCGCTGGTCAGCGCGACGACCAGATCGTAGGACTTGATGGCGAGATGCGCGAGGACGATCAAGGCGGACAGGAAGATCGGCCGCAGCAGCGGGATGACGATGCGACGGTAGAGCTGGAAGGTAGTGGCACCGTCGATCTGCGCCGCCTTCAGGATCTCGCCGTCGATACCGCGCAGGCCGGCCAGGAACATCGCCATGATGAAGCCTGACGCCTGCCAGACACCGGCGATGACCACAGTGTAGATGACGAAGTCCTTGTTCTTGATCCAGTCGAAATGGAAGCTCGTCCAGCCCCATTGGTGCAGCGTCTGCTCGAGGCCGAGGCCGGGGTCGAGAAACCATTTCCAGGCAACGCCGGTGACGATGAAGGACAGTGCCATCGGGTAGAGATAGATCGGCCGCAACATGCCTTCGCCGCGGATCTTCTGGTCAAGCAGGATCGCCAGGAACAGCCCGAGCGCCAGGCAGATGGAAATATAGAGGAAGCCAAAAATCCCCATATTGGTGATCGAGGTGTACCAGGAGGACGGCGGATCGCTTTCGAAAGTCCAGCGCCACAGCCGCTGATAGGCGCGTGGCCCGGTGATCGCATAGGAGGGAAAGGTCTTGGAATTGGTGAAGGACAGATAGATCGTCCACAGGATGAAGCCGTAGACGAAGACGATGGTGGCGGCGAAGCTCGGCGCCAGCACGAGCTTCGGCAGCGCGTCCTGCAGGCGCGAGCGCACCGTGGCGCCCGGACGGGCACCGTGCTCCGGCGTCAGCGTGATACTGGTTTCAGCAACTATGCTCATCGATCCATTCCGTATCGCGGGTCCGGAATTCTGTCGTCGCGTCCTCCGGCACGAAGCGTGCCGGTCAGCGCAACCGCCAAACCCCTCCGCAAGGGATCTCCCCGGCCTACGCCGGGGAGATCGTTCACATGGGCGGGTGCTTACTTGGCGTCTTCGATCGCACTGACCAGTTGGGTCACGGCCTCGTCCGAGGTCTTGATCTGGCCGTGGACGAACTTCGAGACGACATCCTTGTAGGCGTTGGCAACCGCCGGAGGGGCGCCGTAGCCTTGCGCCAGCGAGCCGAACAGCGTGCCGCCTTCATTGGCGGCCTTCAAATCGGCCATGCCCTTCTTGCCGCATGCGTCGAAGTCGGTGTCCGGCACGTCGGTGCGGGCCGGGACCGAGCCCTTGACGACGTTGAAGGCCGACTGGAAGCTCTTCGACAGAGTTGCGGTGGCCAGAGCGATCTGGGCGGCCTTGCGGTCTTCCGGAACCTTGAACATGCCGAACATGTCGGAGTTGTAGATCACGCTGCCGTCGGTGCCCGGGAAGCGATAGCAGAGAAAGTCGGTGCCCGGGACCTTCTTGGCGGCGTTGAATTCGCCCTTGGCCCAGTCGCCCATCACCTGCACCAGCGCATCGCCCTTGATGACCATGGCGGTGGCGAGGTTCCAGTCGCGGCCTGAGAAGTTCGGGTCGACATAGGTGACGAGCTTGGCGAGGTTGTCGAACGACTTCTTCATCGTGTCGGACTTGAGGGATTCCTCGTCGAGGTCGTTGAAGGCCTTCTTGTAGAACTCAGGCCCGCCGGTCGACAGCACGACCGAGTCGAACATGGTCGCTTCCTGCCAGTTCTGGCCGCCCAGCGCGAGCGGGATGACGCCCGCCGCCTTGGCCTTGTCGAGCAGCGCGATGAAGTCGTCGAAGGTCTTGGGCTCGGTGCCGCCGATCTTGTCCATCACCGCCTTGTTGATCCACAGCCAGTTGACCGAGTGGACGTTGACCGGAGCCGCGACCCACTTGCCGTCATAGACGGAGAATTTCTGCAGGGCGGCGGGAACGGACTTGTCCCAGCCTTCCTTTATCGCCGTCTCGGTCAGGTCGCCCATGACGCCGGCCGCGGCGTAGTCGAGCACGGTATAGCCAAGCATCTGCGAGGCGGTCGGGTAGTTGCCGGCCGCCACCATCGCCTTCAGCGCGGTCATGGCGGCGTCGCCGCCACCGCCGGCCACCGGCACGTCCTTCCAGGCAAAGCCTTCCTTGGCCAGATCCTGCTTGAGCACGTTCAGAGCGGCAGCTTCGCCGCCCGACGTCCACCAATGCAGCATCTGGACTTCCTTGACGTCCTCGGCATGGGCCGCGAACGCAACGCCCGCTGCGAGAGCCGTCCCGATAAGCAGTTGTCGCAACATGTACTTCCTCCCTTGTTGAACTTACAACGACCGGCGGATAGCCACCGGGTTCTTCCCAACTCAGCCGACCCACCATCCGGTGCGCTGGCCGCGATGAAACTGGATTGTCTTTTCCTCGGTATAATCCTCGACGGCGCGCTTGCCGAGTTCGCGTCCCAGACCGGACTGCTTGTAGCCGCCGAAAGGCAGTTCGGGATAACCCTCCATGAACGTGTTAACCCAAACGGTTCCCGAACGCACATTCCGCGCCACCGACATGCAGGTATCGATGCTGGCGCTCCACACGCCCGCCGACAGACCATAGGGCGTGTTGTTGGCGATGCGCAACGCCCTTTCAATCGATTCAAAAGTCAGCACCGAGAGCACCGGCCCGAACACTTCCTCGCGCGCAATGGCCATGTCTTCGGTGACGTCGCGAACGATTGTCGGATCAAGATACTGGCCGGCGCTCGCAGCAAGCTGCTTGCCGCCGCAATAGATCCGGCCGCCGTCGTTTTCCGCTGCCGTCACGTAGCCGGTGACCTTGGCCACATGGTCGGCGGAGATCATCGCGCCCACCATGGTGCGGTCGTCGAGCGGATCGCCGACAACCACCTTGGCGGTGAGTGCTTTGACGGCGCCGAGGAAGTCGTCGGCGATCGCCTCATGGACGATCAGCCGGCTGCCGGCATTGCAGCATTCGCCGGCATTGAAAAAGCCGCCGAATACCGCCGCGTCGGCAGCGGCTTCGAGGTCGGCATCGGGAAAGACGAGCTGGCCGTTCTTGCCGCCGAGTTCCATCGAGACTTTCTTCAGCGAGTTGGCAGCAGAGGCCATGGTCATCTTACCGACCCGGGTAGAGCCGGTGAACGACACCATCTCGACCAGCGGGTGGCTGACCATCGGTGCGCCGACATCGGCGCCCAGACCGGCAAGGATGTTGACGACGCCATCCGGCAGGCCGGCCTGCATCAGGATCTCGCCGAGCACGAAGGTCGAGGCCGAGGTCATCTCGCTCGGCTTGACCACCGCGGTGCAGCCGGCGGCGAGCGCGAAGGGCAGTTTCTGGCTGACGATAAGGAATGGGAAATTCCACGGCGTGATGATCGAGACGACGCCGACCGGTTCGCGCAGCACGACGCCGAGCATGGTGTCGCCGAGATTGGCATAGCTTTCGCCGTGAAGGGTCCGCGCAAGTGCCGCGGCATAGCGCCAGATGTCGACGGCGCCGCCGATCTCGCCGCGCGCCTGGGCAATCGGCTTGCCGGATTCCAGCGCGTCGAGCCGGGCAATCTCGTCCAGCCGCGCCTCGATCAGGTCAGCAGCCTTGAGCAGGATCGCGGCGCGCTCGGCGGCCTTCATGCGCGGCCACGGGCCGGTCTCGAAGGCCCTGTGCGCGGCCTGTACCGCAGCCTCGACGTCCGCCGCGCCGGCCTGTGCATAGCGCGAGACGGTGAAGCCGTGGCCGGGGCTGCTGCGCTCCAGCGTGCGGCCGTCCCGAGCGTCGACGAACTTGCCGTCGATCAGCAGCCGGTAGCTTTTCGGCGCTGCAGCTGCCTCGGCGGGCATGGCGATGTTGAGAGGTGCGTTCATGCGAGTTTCAGGTTCCTAAGATCTTGAGAACGCCGGTTTCTGCTTGGCGCTGAAAGCCTCGACGCCGGTCCTGAGATCGCTTGTCAGCGCGATGAAGCCGCTGGCCAGCGCTTCGGTCGCGGCAGCACTCTCTTCGCCCTCCGCGATGGCAATCATCAGCTTGGCGGCTTCGGTCGCGAGCGGGCCGCGCTCGGCGATCTTGCCGGCCCAGGCCTTGGCTTCGGCGAACGCCTTACCGGTCTCGACCACCCGGTCGACAATCCCCAGAGCAAGAGCCTCGGTAGCCAGAAACACTTCGCCGCCGAGCGCCATCCGCCGCACTGCCTGCGCGCCGAAGCGGCGCACGGCGCGCTGGGTGCCGGACCAACCGGGAACGACGCCGATCGAGGTTTCGGGGAACCCCAGCTTCACTTGTGTTTCCGCCACGCGGAAGTCTGCAGCCGCCGCCAGTTCCAGCCCGCCGCCCAGCGCATGGCCGGCAAGCACGGCGATCGTCGGCTGCCGCAGCCGCGCCAGCCGATCAAAGACGCGGTGGCCGTAGCGCACCCATTGCACCTGGAAATCGGCGGCGCTCATTTCTGCCCACGCCTCGACGTCGCCGCCGGCGCAAAAGCCCTTGCCTTCGCCGCAGACCAGCACGACGCGGACGCCGTCCGCCGCCTCGGCTTCGTCGAGCGCTGCTTCCAACCCCCGCAGCATCGGAATATCGAGCGCGTTGAATTTCTCCGGCCGGCGCAGCGTGACAATGCTTATGGCGCCGTCGGTTTCAAAGGTTACCAGACGCTCAGCCATGTGCGCCTCCAAGCGACGCGCCGCCATTGAGCGATAGGCCGATCGGCCGGTCCCGGTAGAGCGCATCCGGTGTGATTTTCAGGTCGTTGGCGACGGCGAGCGGGATCTCGGCCTGCGCCAGCACATCGCGCTCGAGGTCGATGCCCGGCGCCAACTCGGTCACCATCAGCCCCGCCGGCGTCAGCTTCATCACGCAACGCTCGGTGACATAGGTGATATCCTGTCCCTGCGCGACGGCACGCTTGCCCGAGAAGGAGATATGCTCGACCTCGTCGACGACTTTCTTGACCTTGCCCTCCTGGTCGATGCGGATGCCGCCACCGGCAAGCGACAGCTTGGCGCCGGCGTTGAAGAAACCGGAAAAGACGATCTTCTTCGCTCGCGCGGTGATGTCGACGAAGCCGCCGGCGCCGGCGGTGACGTGGGGCCGCGCCGAAAGCTTCGAGACATTGACAGAGCCGTGGCGGTCGATCTGCAGGAAGGACAGCAGCGAGGCGTCGAAGCCGCCGGCCTGGAAGTAGATGAACTGGTGCGGCGAGGGCATGAAGGCGTCGGCGTTCGACGAGCAGCCGAACTTGAAGTCGAGCAGCGGCACGCCGCCAACCGCGCCCTGTTCGATGACCCAGGTGACCTTGCCGTGCTGGCCTTCCTCGATAAGGATGCGCGGCACATTGGCCGAGATGCCGAAGCCGATATTGACCGCCATGCCGTCCGCAAGCTCCATGGCGACGCGGCGGGCGATGACCTTCTGGACGTTCATCTCGGCGTTGCGGAAGCTCGACAGCGGCCGGAAGATCTCGCCGGAGATGGCCGGATCGTAGGGCGTCAGCGTCGTCTGCAACTGGTCGGGCGCCACGACGATATGATCGACCAGCACGCCAGGCACGCGCACGTCGTGTGGCTTCAGCGTGCCGTTCTCGACGACGCGCTTGACCTGCGCGATGACGATGCCGCCATTGTTGCGGGCGGCCAGCGCCTGTTCAAGGCCGCCGAGATAGGCACCTTCATGCTCATAGGTGAGGTTGCCGCGCTCATCGGCGGTGGTGGCGCGAATGATCGCGACCTGCGGCACGATCGCGCGGAAATAGAGCCATTCCTCGCCGTCGAACTGCTGCACCGAAACGATCGGCTCGCTGGCGGCAGCATTCATGGCGCAGCCCTGGTGGCGCGGGTCGGCGAAGGTGTCGAGCCCGACCTTGGTCAGCACGCCGGGACGCTTGGCGGCGGCTTCGCGATGCATGTCGAACAGAATGCCGGACGGCACGTTGTAAGCAGCGACCGAATTGTCGCCGATCATCTTCCAGATCTGCGGTGGTTCGGAAGATGACGGCCCGGATGGATAGGAACCGCACAAAGTGCACTTCAACAGGCCGGGCTTGGCTAAGTGATCGATGCCCTTGATGCCGTACATGTCACCGGCGGCGATCGGGTGCAGCGTCGTGATGTCCTTGGGATGGCCTTCGGCGTCGAAGCGCTCGCCGATCGCGGCAAGCACCGCATCCGGGCAGCCGAGGCCGCTCGACGACGACACGGAAACGACCACGCCATCCCTGATCAGGCCGGCAGCCTCAGCCGCGGAAACGAGCTTGCTCATCCAGCACTCCCGAGCTTCGGGTCGATGGCAACGGCCTTGCCGGACCTGGCCGACTGCAATGCCGCTTCGGCTGATGTCAGCGACCAGACGCCGTCCTCGCCGGTGGCGGAAGGCTGGCCCTCGCCACGGATCGCCGCGTGGAATTGGCGCAGCGAACGGGCATAGAGATCTTCGCGGTCGAAGCTCAATTCCTCCTCGCCCTTTGCCGTGCGCAGCAACACCGAGCCGACCGGCTTCTGCGTCATCACATCCCTGGCGATCAGCGAGCCTTCGCTGCCATGCACCTCGAAGCCGGTGCCGGCGAATTTGGTGGTGAAGCCCTCATGCGACTGGGCGATGACGCCCGATGCGAAACGCCAGAGGCACATGGCGCCGTCTTCCAGCCCGCCGGCGGCCATGCCGGCCGATTGCGTGAACGCCGAGATCTCGAGGGGATCGTCGCCGAGCACGAAGCGCAGCGTGTCGGCATCGTGGACGGTGATGTCGAGCACCACGCCGCCGCCGGCGTCCGGCCTGGTGATGCGCCAGCCCTGCAGGTTTTCCGGCAGATAGACGGAGTGGAAGACGCGCGCGGCGATCGGTCTGCCGATGCGGCCGGCAGCGATCGCTTCGCGCATCGCCCGATGCGAGCCGGCATTGCGCAGATGGTGATTGGTGCCGAGCACGACGCCGGCGGCCCTGGCCGCCGCGACCATCTTGCGGGCGTCGGCGTTGGTCAGCGCCAGCGGCTTTTCGCAAAGCACATGCTTTCCCGCCTCGATGGCGGCGAGTGCCTGTTCGAGATGCAATTCGTTGGTGGTCGAGATGTAGACGGCGTCGATGTCGGAGCCGAGCAATTCATCAAGCGTCGCGACCGCCGCCGGAATGCGGTTTTCCCGAGCATAGGCGGTGGCCCGCTCCAGGCTGGAGCTCATCACTGCGGCGATCTCGCCGTCCGGCTGCCCGCGGATGGCGCCGATCATGAACTGTCTTGCGATCGTGCTGGCGCCGATCAGCCCCCAACTGACGGTCATGCCGCGTCTCCCATCCCTGCGCAGCCATGCTCCTTGCGATCGGGGCCGCAGCTTTCCCTGACCACGAGGTTGACGGCGCCGATATGATCTTCGGCGCGCGTGGTGCGCGATTGGATCATCTTCAGCACGACATGGGCGGCGCGCTCGCCGAGGCCGGCGGTGTTCACCGCGACGCTGGTCAGCGCCGGCATGTAGTGCTCGGCCTCGGCGACGTCGTCGAAGCCGACGACGGCAAAGTCCGCGCCAGGCTCAAGGCCGCGCTTGCGCAGCGCCAGCAAGACGCCGAAGGCGACCGCATCGTTGAAGCAAAGCGCCGCGGTCGGCGGTGAGGCCATGGCAAGGGCGGTTTCCAGGCAGGCAATGCCGCCCTTGCGGCTGGTTTCGCCCTCGAAGACCAGCCTGTCGGCCGGTGCGATGCCGAGCGCTTCACAGGCCTCGCGAAAGCCGCCCAGCCGCTCGTGGTAGACGACAAGGTCGGACGAGCCGCCGAAGAAGGCCAGCCGGCGGTGGCCCTTGCCGATCAGATGGGCGGTGGCAAGATAGGCGCCGCGATGATTGTCGGGCGTGATCACCGGGATGCGGCTTTCGGGGAGGCGGCGCATGACGAAAACGACCGGAACGCCTGCGGTCTCAAGGCGGCGGAACGCGCCAGGCGTGGTGCCGCGCGCCGGCGACACGACGAGCCCGGCGACACCCTGCTCCATCAGCGATTTCAGAACCTCTTCCTGGCGCACCGGGCTCTCCGCCGTGTTGGCGATGAAAGGCACGATGCCGGCCGACTGGAAGACGCGCTCCATGCCGACCGCCATCTCGGCGAAAAACGGATTGGTAAGATCGTTGATGACCATGCCGATGACGTTGGAATGGGCCTTGCGCAGATTGGCGGCGCCGCGGTTGTAGACATAGCCGACATCCTCGATCGCCTTGCGCACCTTGAGCGCGGTCTCAGGCCGGATCAGCCGGCTGCCTTGCAACACCAGCGATACCGTCGATTTGGACACGCCCGCCTCACGGGCGATGTCGAGTATCGTTGCCTTGGCCCGGCTGGCCATCCAGATCTGTCCTCCCGGAGGTTTTCTCATGCGATTTTATTGGAACGATCTAATCTCTGCGAGGCATTTGAGTCAATCGTGTTTTTGCGAACCCGAGAAAAATGCGGCTCAGTGGGCGCAATCGTCCAGCAAGCACGGCTTCCACCTGCTGTGATGCAGCAATTTTGAGCTGCACGAGGCAGGGGGTCAAAATATCTTGATTTATTGGAACGTTCCATTTAATAGGCACGGGCAAGGGAGAGAGCCATGGACATCACCTTGCCCGGGGAAGGCGGCGGCCGTATCCGCTACAGGCTTGTCGGCCAGCCGGTGCAGCCTGTGGCCAGCGCGCGGTTCTCGCGTATCGCCTACGCCGCGGCCCATGTCGTCGCCGATCCTTTCGCCATGACCAATCCATGGTCGAGGCCCGCGGTCGACTGGGACAAGACGATGGCGTTTCGCCATCACCTCTGGCGGCTCGGCTTCCGTGTCGCCGAAGCGATGGATACCTCGCAGCGCGGAATGGGCTTCGACTGGGTGAATGCCAGGGAATTGATCCGCCGCTCGATCGCCGAGGCGCGGAGCGTCGAGGGCGCCACTCTCGCGTCAGGCGCAGGCACCGACCATCTGACGCCGGGGGCGGCGAGCACGCTCGACGATGTCATCGCGGCCTATGAGGAGCAGTTCGGGTTCATCGAAGGGCTTGGCGGCAAGGTGATCATGATGGCCAGCCGCGCGCTTGCGGCGATCGCCAAAGGCCCCGACGATTATGCCAGCGTCTACGACCGCATCCTGTCCCAGGCATCCGGCAAGGTTATCCTGCACTGGCTGGGCGACGTGTTCGATCCGGCGCTGAAAGGCTACTGGGGCAGCAGCGATTTCGAAACTGCGCTCGAGACGGTGATCGCCATCATCGAACGCCACGCCGGCACGGTCGAGGGCATAAAGATATCGATGCTCGATGCCGGCAAGGAGATCGCGCTCAGGGACCGGCTGCCCGAGGGCGTGGTGATGTTCACCGGCGACGACTTCAATTACCCCGAGCTGATCGCCGGCAACGGCGACAGACATTCGCACGCGCTGCTCGGAATTTTCGATGCGATCGCGCCGGTCGCCAATGCAGCGCTGGCAAAGCTGGCCGACGGCGACCGCGCCGGCTACGACGCGCTGATGGCCCCGACAGTGCCGCTGTCGCGCAAAATCTTCGAGGCGCCGACCGAATATTACAAGGCCGGCATCGTCTTCATGGCATGGCTGAACGGCCACCAGGAGCATTTTTCGATGATCGGCGGCATGCAATCCGCGCGCGGCATCCGCCACTATTCCGATGTCTTTCGCCTTGCCGACCAGGCAGGGTTGCTGGCCGACCCCGAGCTTGCCATTGCCAGAATGACAAGCCTCTGCGCGGTAGCGGGCGTCTGATCGCGAGCGCTACAGCGTCCGATCCAAAGGTTGCTTCGGGTGGCTTTGCGATTTGCCTTGTCTGGGCAAATCTGTATGCGGTATGCGTCCGGCAACAGAGAAGCCGATCCGGCGCTCCGCCGGCCAACTGGCATAGCTGCCGTTCTGCATTGGGGTAAGCTGATGACCTTCGACCTT
Source organism: Mesorhizobium sp. M0136 (assembly GCF_040322515.1). Lineage (NCBI taxonomy): Bacteria > Pseudomonadati > Pseudomonadota > Alphaproteobacteria > Hyphomicrobiales > Phyllobacteriaceae > Mesorhizobium > Mesorhizobium sp. M0136. The sequence continues at coordinate 180,818 of NZ_JAMYTP010000009.1, read as the reverse complement.
CAGGGCAAGCGTGTTTTCGTGGCCGGACATCGCGGCATGGTCGGCTCGGCCATCCTGCGCCGATTGGCCGACGAGGATTGCGAGATCCTGACCGCCTCGCGCACCGAGCTCGATCTTCTCGACCAGTCCGGCGTGCGGCACTGGATGGCCGACCGCAAGCCGGATGCAGTGGTGATGGCGGCGGCCAAGGTTGGCGGTATCCTGGCCAACAACAGGCTTCCGGTCGATTTTCTGCAGGACAATCTCGTCATGCAGAACAATGTCATCGACAGCGCCTTCCGCAACGAGGTGCAGAAGCTGCTGTTTCTCGGTTCATCCTGCATCTATCCCAAATTCGCGGCGCAGCCGATCTCCGAGGACGCCTTGCTGACCGGGCCGCTCGAGCCCACCAACGAATGGTATGCGATCGCCAAGATCGCCGGGCTGAAACTGTGCCAGGCCTATCGGCGCCAGTACGGTGTCGACTACATCTCGGCGATGCCGACCAATCTCTACGGTCCGGGCGACAATTTCGACCTCAATTCCAGCCATGTCGTGCCCGCTCTGATGCGCAAGGCGCACGAGGCCAAGCGCGCCGGCCGCAAGAGCCTGGAGGTGTGGGGATCAGGCACGCCGATGCGTGAATTCCTGCATGTCGACGACGCCGCCGACGCGCTGGTCTGGCTGCTGAAGAATTATTCGGGCGACAGCCACATCAATGTCGGCTCGGGGGAAGACATCACCATTGCCGACCTTGCCCGCACCATCGTGTCGGTCGCCGGCGCCGATGCCGCAATAATATTCGATGCGACGAAGCCGGACGGCACGCCGCGCAAGCTGATGGACGTATCGCGCCTGTTCGCCACCGGCTGGCGCCCGCGCTACTCGCTGCGCAGCGGATTGGAACAGACCTATGCGTGGTTTCTCCAGCACGTCGAGACCGGTGATCTCCGCCTCGGCGCAGCCTGAGGCTGAATTGGCGAGCTCGGCATCAGGATTGGATGAGGCCGAGAACGACAGCCGATGAAAATACCGACGGCCAATTGAGGGATTGTCTGGATGGTGGGCGTGACAGGGATTGAACCTGTGACCCCTGCAATGTCAATGCAGTGCTCTCCCGCTGAGCTACACGCCCATCCGAAGCCGCGCATACACCATTTTTGGTTCGGCACGTCAATAGCGGGAAAGGGGAAAGAATGGCTGGCTTGCGGCGTCGGTCAAGACCCGACAAAAAGCGCGTCAGGCGGCCTGCAGCATCTTTTCGACTTCGTTGACGAGGTCGCGCAGGTGGAACGGCTTCGATAGCACCTTGGCGTCTTTCGGCGCCTTGGAGTCAGGGTTCAGGGCGACGGCGGCGAAGCCGGTGATGAACATCACCTTGAGGTCAGGATCGATCTCGGTGGCGCGACGGGCGAGCTCGATGCCATCCATCTCGGGCATGACGATGTCGGTCAAAAGCAGCGAAAAAGGCTCCTCGCGCAGCCGCTCATAGGCACTGGCGCCATTGTCGAAATCGCTGACCTGATAACCGGCGCGCTCCAGCGCCTTGACGAGGAACCGGCGCATGTCGTCGTCGTCTTCCGCCAGCAGAATGCGTGCCATCTTGTCCCGTCCGAATCACCCAACCGACAATGCCGTGCGGCAAGCCCGTTAACCATGCTGTATATGAGGAGGTGACGGTAAACATCAAGTGAACGTTGGGCGCACAATCCTGATTTGGCTGGCGCTTCGGCGGCTGGACATGCGAGCGGCGAGGTGGCACTTTCCTATCATGATGCATTGGTATTCCCGGGTTCGTTCAAATTGAAAACGGCAGCCGAGGATTTTTCGGTCGTTCCACCCTTCGAAATCCGATCGGGCGCCGAACAGCGCGTTCCCTTCCTCTTCAACTCGCCGCATAGCGGCCGCTACTATCCGGACCGGTTCATGGCGATGGCCAAGCTGGACCGCAACGCGATCCGTCGCTCCGAGGACTGCTATGTCGAGGAATTGTTCGGCGGTGCCGTCGCGCTAGGGGCGCCGATGCTGGCGGCAAACTTCCCGCGTGCCTATCTCGACGTCAACCGGGAGCCGTGGGAACTCGACCCGCGCATGTTCGCCGAACCGGTGCCGTCATTCTGCAACATCCGTTCAGCGCGGGTGGCCGGCGGACTCGGCACCGTGCCCAAGCTTGTAGGCGAGGGGCTCGACATCTATTCCGGCCGCTTGCCGCTGGCGGAAGCCGTGGCGCGCATCGAAGCGGTCTACAAGCCATATCACGAGACGCTGAAACGGCTCTTGACCAGAACCCATGTGCGCTTCGGCTATGCCGTGCTGATTGACTGCCACTCGATGCCGGCAAGCATAAGGGTCGGCGACAGCGGATTGCGGCCGGATTTCATCGTCGGCGACCGTTTCGGCATCTCGGCCGCGGCGGCGTTGACCGAGACCGCGATCGGCCTGCTCACCGGCATGGGCTACAGCGTCGCCCACAACAAGCCCTATGCCGGGGGCTTCATCACGGAGCACTATGGCCGCCCAGTGCGCCATCTGCATGCGCTGCAGATCGAGGTCAATCGCGGGCTCTACATGAATGAGCGGACGTTCCAGAGATCATCTGGTTTCGACGCCCTGGCGGACGATCTGGCGCGGTTTTCAGCCGAACTGATGGCGATGCCCGATCACAATTTCATGGATCTGCCTCTGGCCGCAGAATAGCGCCGGAATCGCGGCACTCGCCGCTCATGCGGCGGCATAAAAAAAGACCGCATCGTTTGCACGACACGGTCGAAGTCTAGGGAGGAAACGCCCAAGGAGGGCATGGACAGGAACCCTGCCCGAGAACAAACGTATTGTGCGCTGCACAAATGTCAAGGCGCGTTCCGGGTTTTTTAATTCACTGTGAAGTGGAAATTGCATTTCCACGATGATTGCGTTGCATTCGAGCAACAGTTAGCGTCCAGCGAAAGGCTCCGAACGCCCTTGTTTCGGCACAAACGCCCTTGTTTCGGCATAAAACCGTGGGCTAACGGGCATCTCAAACATGCTGGAGCGGGAGAATCAGTTGGACGTCAGCATCGAGTTCATGCGGCGCGTTGCGCATGCCGCCGCGGCCGAGACCTTGCCGCGCTTCCGCAATCAGGGCGCGGTCACCAACAAGGAGCGCGGCAGCTTCGACCCCGTCACCGAAGCCGACCGCGAGGCCGAGCGGGCCATCCGCGCGCTGATCAACGCGCAATACCCCGATCACGGCATCCTCGGCGAGGAGCATGGCAGCGAAAACATCTCCAGCCGGCATGTCTGGGTGATCGATCCGATCGATGGAACGCGCGCCTTCATTTCCGGCCTGCCGGTATGGGGAACACTGGTCGGGCTGACGGTCGACGGCGATGCCGTCGCCGGCATGATGTCGCAGCCCTTCACCGGCGAGCTGTTCTACGCCAATGCTTCCGGCTCGCACTATGAAGGTCCGGGTGGCTCGCGAAAACTCGCAACGCGCAAGACGACGAAGCTCGCAGAGGCGACTCTGTTCACCACCACGCCGGCGCTGTTCAAGGGAGACGCGCGCCTGCGCTACGACCTGTTCGAGCAACAGGTCCAGCTCGCCCGTTACGGCACCGACTGCTATGCCTTCGCCATGGTGGCGGCGGGCAGCGTCGATATCGTTGCCGATCCCGGATTGAAACCCTACGACATCGTCGCGCTGATCCCGATCATCGAGAAGGCAGGCGGCGTTGTCACCACCTTCGAAGGCGGGCCGGCGGAAAACGGCGGCGACATCCTGGCGGCGGCGACACCGGAACTGCACGCGGCGGCGATGGCGGCGCTGCGCGGCTAGGCATCCGGTGCACCCACGCGTCTGGTTTTTGCGCAAATCCGACGGAAACCGCGGTACGGTTCCAAAGTGCGTCGCGCGTTGAATGGCGCGCGCTCGCATTTTTTGTATGTCGTTATCGCACAACCGCTGCGCACTTTTGCGCGACATGCATTAGCTATCGGCAGGCCAAGCGTCCGAGAGACGCAGGCCCCACAAAATGAGCACGAAAGAGATGAGGCCGGTCGGCGCGGACGAATACGCCACACCTTTGATCACTGCTTCCTGAAGGGCACTTCCGTGGAAGGCTCCGGCCGCTAACGGCATAGTCTCGTTGCCGGCCGCCCAGGCGCTGGCGATCACGTAGGCGGCCAGGATCGCCAAAGCCGAATAGATCAGCAGCCAATGCAATCCGCGACGTCGCCGCGCCGAGATTGAGCCTAGACCATGTGAGGCCTAGCGCCAGCAAGAGAACGCCCTCCAGGGCGCCGAGCGTGTGCGCGGACAGTCCGAGCCGCGGTGCGGCGAGATACGGTATTGCAACCCTTCGAATGACGAAAACAGCAGCAGCGCGACGCCAATCTGCAGTAGCCGATGCCCCTGACGTGACAGCGTGTTCGATGCGTTCATGGTCGTTTTTCTCCCGGCGAATGGCCTCCAACCTCTTTGGCAGCAAGCTAGCGCTCGATGCCTGAACGGGAATAAGGGGGCACGCTGCGCCGGACAAGCGACCCGTGCGGGCCTTGTCGGCGGGCGCCGGCGAAGCGGTCAAACAGCGTCGCCGGTTCCGGGGATGAAGGCATCGAATGCCGCAAGCAACTGCTCGCGATAGAGGTCGGCTTCCTGGAGGATCTCATGGCGGGCGCCGTCGATCATCACTAGCGAGCCGACGCGCAGACGTCTCGCATAGGCTTCGACTGCCCTGGTCGAGACGACCTGGTCGGCGCCGGCGGCAATCATCAGCAAGGGCACCTGGATCTTGGCCATGAAATCCGGGTCGCTGACGATCAAGGATGCTTCCGTGGCCGCCTTCAGCCAGCGGATCGTCGGTCCGCCGAGCGCCAACTGGGGATAGGTTTCGTAGATCAGCGTATTGCGCCGATAGCGCGCCGGGTCGCTGGTCAGCTTGTTCATGGCGAAGGGCACCGATTCCTTCGGCCGCGGCCCCCATGCGGCATAGAGCCGGCCGAGGCCGAGAAGGCAGAACAGCGAACAGATGCGGCGAACGGTTTTTACCGAAACCGGCAGGTCGGGCACCGTGAAGAACGGTGCGATCAGCACCATGCGGCGCACGCGGTTCGCCATTGAGGGCGCGGCAAGCAGCGCAATCACCGCGCCAGCCGAATGGGCCAGTATGTAGTAGGGTCCTCGGCAATCGGGCAGCACGATCTCTTCGAAGAACTGCTCCAGATCACCGGTATAGTCGAAGAAGCTCTGGACGTGGCCGCGCTGTCGGTCGCCGATCATCCGATCGGAAGCGCCCTGGCCACGCCAGTCGAGGGTTGCCACGCCAAAGCCCCGGTCGGCAAGGTTGCGAATGGTCTCGAAATACTTCTCGATGCACTCGTTGCGGCCGGTCAGGACGACCACGGTGCCCTTCATGGGGCGGGCAACAGCGGCAAACAGCCCATAGCGGATCTTCTTGCCGTCGCGCGTGGTGAAGAAGCCACCGGCTGCGTTTTCCGGCAGCGGATTGTCCGGAGTTTCGTGGAAGACGGGGGTCTGGTGGAAAAGATCGGTCATACGGTGTTTGGCTGGTGTCGGTGCCGACGGGCGCAAGTCAGGCATAAACGCCCATGCGCCAAAAGCAAAGGAATTCGAGACGCCGGGGAAGTCGACAGGCAGCGAAGAAATAAGGCCGGAAGCAGCCTTGGGCGTACTTCCGGCCTCTGTCGACCCGGGAGGAAGGGACGTTGCACCCGGTTCGGCCTCGTCGTGTCGCCTTTTTCGCGACCTGTTCGTTATCTCGAGAACAGTTTTAATGCCGTCTGGCTGAACGCTCGCCGAAGCCACGGTTCATCTGCCGTTCATCGGGATCGGGACGTCGGCCGAGACCGGTCCCGTTTGGACGCGGGAAAATCTTGAAATGCCGTCGTCCGCTTCCCAAATCTGTCATGCGGTCGCCAATGTCGGGGCCGCTGGCCCATCCGGAACGCTGTTACGGGTTTCGCACCGGCCATACGCAACCTTGTTGCTCAACAGGAGAACACATCATGCGTCACGTTGATTTTTCCCCGCTCTACCGTTCGACCGTCGGTTTCGACCGGTTGTTCACCATGCTCGATTCGCTTGCGCAGCCAGAAGGCCAGACGTATCCGCCTTACAACATCGAGCGCACGGGCGAGGATGCCTATCGCATCTCGATGGCTGTGGCCGGCTTCTCGGAAGATGAGATTTCGATCGAAGCTCACCGCAATGTGCTGACCGTCAAGGGTGAGCGCAAGGAGGAAGGCAATGGCGAAGGCTCCGAATTGCTCTATCGCGGTATCGCCAGCCGAGCCTTCGAGCGCCGCTTCCAGCTTGCCGATCACGTCGAGGTTGTCGGCGCCGCGCTGAAGAACGGGCTGCTCTCCGTCGACCTCAAGCGCAACATCCCCGAAGAGCTGAAGCCGCGCAAGATCGCGATCACCTCGGCTCCGGCCAAGGCCAAGCAGATCGAGGCCAAGACTGCCGCCTAAGCCAGGCAGCTAAGTTCTCTGGGGACGCCAACTCCCCGGGAAGAAAGGGCGGTGCAGCAATGCGCCGCTCTTTTTGCTGGTGGGGGTAAGGCTTCCTAACCGGCAAGCAGGTAGCCGAAACGGTCGACCTCGTCGGGCGTGGTCGCGAAGCTGGTGACGAAGCGGTAGAGCGCTTCGTCCTCGCCGATGTGGCCATCGTAGCCGAGCGGCCTGTGCCAGTCATGGAAGGCCGCGCCTGCCGCTTGCATGTTTTCGGCCTCGGCCTTTTTCATGACCGCGAAGACCTCGTTCGCCTGCGGCAGCCAGGCCAGCCGGGCGGAAGGCGAATCTTCTATCGCCGCGGCAAGCCGTGCCGCCATCGCATTGGCGTGCCGTGCCGTATCGAGCCATAGCCCACCCCGGAAATAAGCATCGAATTGCGCGGCGATGAAGCGCGATTTCGAGAACAGCTGGGCCGCGCGCTTGCGCAAAAAGGCCAATTCCTTGGCTCGCTCGAGGTCGAACAGCACGATCGCCTCGGCGCACCAACAGCCATTCTTGGTGCCGCCGAAGGAGAGGATGTCGACACCGTGCTTCCAGGTCATTTCGGCCGGCGTCGTTTCCAGCGCGACGAGCGCATTGGCAAAGCGGGCCCCGTCCATGTGCAGCGGCAGTCCGTGCTGCTTTGCGATCGCCGAAATCCTGGCGATTTCGTTCAGCGTGTAGACGGTACCGACCTCGGTCGACTGAGTGATCGAAACGGCAACCGGCCGCCCGGAATGGACGTTTTCGGGTGCGAAACGCTCCACCGCCCGTTCCAGATTGCCGGCATCGATCTTGCCGAGCGCGCCTTCGACTGTATAAAGCCGCGAACCGCCGGTGAAATATTCCGGTGCACCGCATTCGTCCTCGATAACGTGCGATTCGCGATGGCAGAAGGAAATGCCGCCTGGCTTGTTATAGGTAGTCAGCGACAGCGAATTGGCAGCGGTGCCGGTGGCGACGAAAAACACCGCGACTTCGCATTCGAAGATTTCATTGAAGCGCTGGTAAACTGCCTTGTCGAGGACACCGTCGCCATAAGCGGTGGAGAAGCCGTCGGCATGGGCCGACAGGCCGGCAGCGATACGGGGATGGGCGCCTGCCCAATTGTCGGAAGCGAAAATCATGCGTCTGCCTATGCTGGGGAAATCGGGGCGAGCTTGGCCGCTTTCGCATGCCGGCCGCAAGGGGCAGATACCGAAAATCCGCTAAAGCCAGCGAAATGCATGAGCGTACATGCAGTGACCAAAGGTTACGCTGATACCGCGTTCCACGCAATTTTCTGTCGCGAAAGCTTCAAGAATTTTGTGAATCGGTCTTGTGTGCATCCAAAATTTCTGTCATAAAAATTTAGGACAGTAGTGCTGTCTTATTTTGTCGCACAAAACTGGCCGCATTGGCATATGATTGCGCCTCTGCGGCCATCGCCGCGAGCGACAGCTAGACAGCCTGGCTCCGGCCTGTACGAATACCATATGCGAACGATGCGGAAAGCCGCACGGTCGGCAAGAATTTCGCAAGACGTGCCGCAAGATTGAAAGGGGAGCCACGCGCTTCCCGACGGAAACCAGCGCCCGAAGGGGACGGAACGGAGGACAGGACGATGACGGACATGACGCCATCTGCGACGAAGGCCGCGCAGAAGAAAGCGGCAGCCGTCAAAAATCCGTCCCTGACCAATATTCGGCGAACCAACACCGGCTATACCGCGCACGGCCTCTATGATCCGCGCAACGAGCATGATGCATGCGGCGTCGGCTTCATCGTCAACATGAAGGGCGTGAAGTCGCATCAGATCGTCGAGGACGGCCTTGCCGTGCTCGAAAACCTGACGCATCGCGGCGCGGTCGGCGCCGATCCGCTGATGGGCGACGGCGCCGGCGTGCTGGTGCAACTGCCGGACCGCTTCTTCCGCGAGGAGATGGCCAAGCAAGGGGTTGAACTGCCGAAGCCCGGCCACTATGCCGTCGGCCAGGTGTTCATGCCGCGCGACCCGGAGCTGCAGGCGCATATCGAAGGCATCATCGCCGAGGTGGCGCAACTCGAGGGCCAGCCGCTGCTCGGCTTTCGCGACGTGCCGGTCGACAATTCGTCGCTGTCCAAGGCGCCCGACATCGCCGCTTCCGAGCCGGTGCACCGGCAGGTGTTCCTGGGCCGCGGCGCCGAGATCGAGAACGACGACGATTACGAGCGGCGGCTCTACATCCTGCGCAAGGTCATTTCCGGACGTATCCACGAGGAGACCAAAGGCGTCGACAACGGCTTCTATGTCGTCTCGATGTCGTCGCGGACCATCGTCTACAAGGGCATGTTCCTGGCCTATCAGGTCGGAGCCTACTACAAGGACCTCACCGACCCGCGTTTCGAGACGGCGCTGATCCTGGTCCACCAGCGCTTCTCGACCAACACGTTCCCGTCGTGGAAGCTGGCGCATCCCTACCGCATGGTCGCCCACAATGGCGAGATCAACACGTTGCGCGGCAACGTCAACTGGATGGCGGCGCGCCAAGCTTCGGTCGATTCCGAACTGTTCGGCAACGACATCTCGAAACTGTGGCCGATCTCCTACGAAGGGCAGTCGGACACCGCCTGCTTCGACAATGCGCTCGAATTCCTGACGCAGGGCGGCTATTCGCTCGCCCACGCCATGATGATGCTGATCCCGGAAGCCTGGGCCGGCAACAAGCTGATGGGTCAGGACCGCAAAGCCTTCTATGAGTATCACGCAGCCCTGATGGAGCCGTGGGACGGGCCGGCGGCGGTCGCCTTCACCGACGGCCGCCAGATCGGTGCCACGCTCGACCGCAACGGGCTGCGGCCGGCGCGCTACATCGTTACCGATGACGACCGCGTCATCATGGCCTCGGAAGCCGGCGTGCTGCCGGTGCCGGAGGAAAGGATCGTCAAGAAGTGGCGGCTGCAGCCCGGCCGCATGCTGCTGATCGACCTGGACAAGGGCCGCATCGTTTCCGACGAGGAGATCAAGTCGGAGATCGCTACCAGGCACCCCTACAAGAGCTGGCTCGCCAACACCCAGCTCATCCTCGAAGATTTGAAGCCGGTCGAGCCGCGCGCCCTGCGCAGGGACGTCAGCCTGCTCGACCGCCAGCAGGCGTTCGGCTACACCCAGGAAGACACCAAGCTCCTGATGTCGCCGATGGCGACCACCGGCCAGGAAGCAGTCGGCTCGATGGGCACCGACACGCCGATTTCGGCGATGTCGGACAGATCGAAGCTGCTCTACACCTATTTCAAGCAGAATTTCGCCCAGGTCACCAACCCGCCGATCGACCCGATCCGCGAGGAACTGGTGATGAGCCTGGTGTCCTTCATCGGGCCGCGGCCCAACATCTTCGACCTGGTCGGCAATTCGCGCCGCAAGCGGCTCGAAGTGCGCCAGCCAATCCTGACCAATGGCGATCTCGAAAAGATCCGCTCCATCGGTCACACCGAGGACCGTTTCGACACCAAGACGATCGACATCACCTATGCTTCGAATGAAGGCGCGGCCGGCATGCAGGGCGCTATAGACCGGCTATGCGAGCGCGCCGAGGCGGCGGTCGCCGGCGGCTACAACATCATCATACTGTCGGACCGTCAGCTCGGCCCGGACCGCATCGCCATTCCGGCGCTGCTGGCAACGGCGGCCGTGCATCATCATTTGATCCGCAAGGGATTGCGCACCTCGGTCGGGCTCGTCGTGGAATCCGGCGAGCCGCGCGAGGTGCATCATTTCTGCTGTCTCGCCGGCTACGGCGCCGAGGCGATCAATCCCTATCTCGCTTTCGACACGCTGCTCGACATGCACAAGCGTGGCGAATTGCCAGCGGAGGTCGATGCCTACGAGGTCGTCTCCCGCTACATCAAGTCGATCGGCAAGGGCATCCTGAAGGTGATGTCCAAGATGGGCATCTCGACTTATCAGTCCTATTGCGGCGCGCAGATCTTCGATGCCATTGGGCTGAAGTCGGAGTTCGTGCACAAGTACTTCACCGGTACGGCGACGCTGATCGAAGGCGTCGGGCTGGACGAGATCGCCGCCGAAACGGTCAGCCGTCACACCGACGGCTTCGGCAACGACCCGGTGCTGCGCAACAGCCTCGAGGTCGGCGGCGAATACATGTTCCGCATGCGCGGTGAGGCCCATATCTGGTCGCCCGACGCAGTGGCGACCTTGCAGCACGCTGTGCGCCAGGGCTCGTGGGAGACGTTCAAGGACTATTCCGCCCAGATCGACAGCGAGACGGCGCAGGCGCAGACCATTCGCGGCATGTTCAAGATCAAGCTTGCGCAAGAGACCGGGCGCAAGAAGGTCGAACTCGACGAGGTGATGCCGGCGGCCGATATCGTCAAGCGCTTCTCGACCGGGGCGATGTCCTTCGGCTCGATCTCCAGGGAAGCGCACACGACGCTGGCGCGCGCCATGAACGCCATCGGCGGCAAGTCGAATACCGGCGAGGGCGGCGAAGAGGCCGACCGCTATCTGCCACTGCCGGGCGGCGGCAAGAACCCCGAACGCTCGGCGATCAAGCAGGTCGCTTCGGGACGCTTTGGCGTCACTGCCGAATATCTGGTCAATTCCGACATGATGCAGATCAAGGTCGCGCAAGGGGCAAAGCCCGGCGAGGGCGGCCAGCTGCCGGGCCACAAGGTCGACGCAACCATAGCCAAGGTCAGGCATTCGACGCCGGGCGTCGGCCTGATCTCGCCGCCGCCGCATCATGACATCTATTCGATCGAGGATCTGGCGCAGCTCATCTACGACCTGAAGAACGTCAATCCGGCGGCCGACGTATCGGTCAAGCTGGTCTCGGAAGTCGGCGTCGGCACGGTTGCGGCCGGCGTCGCCAAGGCGCGTGCCGACCACATCACCATATCAGGCTATGACGGCGGCACCGGCGCTTCGCCGCTGACCTCGCTCAAGCATGCCGGCAGCCCGTGGGAGATGGGCCTTGCCGAGACGCACCAGACGCTGGTGCTCAACGGCCTCAGGTCGCGCGTCGCGCTGCAGGTCGATGGCGGCCTGCGCACAGGGCGTGACGTCATCATCGGCGCGCTGCTCGGCGCCGACGAGTTCGGCTTCTCGACCGCGCCACTGATCGCGGCCGGCTGCATCATGATGCGCAAGTGCCATCTCAACACTTGCCCGGTCGGTGTCGCAACGCAGGATCCGGTGCTGCGCAAGCGCTTCAAGGGCACGCCCGAGCACGTCATCAACTTCTTCTTCTATGTGGCGGAAGAGGTGCGGGCGCTGCTTGCCGAGATGGGCTACACCCATCTCGACCAGATCATCGGCGACACCGACCTTCTGGAAAAGCGCGAGCTGATCCAGCACTGGAAAGCGCGCGGACTCGACTTCAGCAAGATGTTCTACAAGCCCGATGCGCCACACGCGGCGGTGCACTGGACCGAGCGGCAGAAGCATCCGATCGACGACGTGCTCGACCGCAAGCTGATAGAACTGGCAAAGCCGGCGCTCGAAGCCAGGCAGCCGGTCAGCATCGAACTGCCGATCCGCAACGTCGACCGTTCGACGGGCGCCATGCTGTCGGGTGAAGTGGCAAAGCGCTTCAAGCACAAGGGCCTGCGCGAGGACACGATCTCGGTGAAGCTCACCGGCACGGCCGGCCAATCCTTTGGCGCCTTTCTGGCGCGCGGGATTTCGTTCGAACTGGTGGGCGCTGCCAATGACTATGTCGGCAAGGGTCTGTCGGGCGGCCGCATCGTCATCCGCCCGCCGGAGAACACGAAAATCGTTGCTGCCGAGTCCATTATTGTCGGCAATACCTTGCTCTACGGCGCAACCGAGGGCGAGGCCTATTTCTGCGGCGTTGCCGGCGAGCGTTTTGCCGTGCGCAATTCGGGTGTCGCCGCGGTCGTTGAAGGGGTCGGCGACCATGGTTGCGAATACATGACCGGCGGTATCGTCGTCGTCATCGGCCAGACCGGCCGCAACTTCGCCGCCGGCATGTCGGGCGGCGTCGCCTATGTGCTCGACGAGGCGGGCGATTTCGCCGAACGCTGCAACATGGCGATGGTCGAGCTGGAGCCGGTTCCGGAAGAGGACGACCTGATGGAAAAGCTGCTTCACCATGGCGGCGATCTCGACCATAAGGGCCGTGTCGACGTATCCGGCGATATGACCAGCCATGACGAGGAGCGGCTCTACCAGCTGATCTCCAACCACGTCCACTACACGGGCTCGGTACGAGGTCGCGAAATCCTCGACGATTGGGCGACTTTCCGGCCGAAATTCCGGAAGATCATGCCGGTCGAATACCGCCGCGCGCTGATCGAGATGGAGCGGATGCGCATGAACGTGGCGGCGGAATAGATTTGGAAATTGCCGGGAGGCCATGCGTCCTGGCAACCATCTTCATCAACAATCCTGACCTCGGACTGAAGGTTGCCACGGCTGCCTTATGAGGTTAACGGGTGCGTCGCCAGGCGTGCCTTCCGGACAGCAGGGACTGGACTATGGGCAAGGTAACAGGGTTTCTCGAGATCGACCGGCAGGTGCACAAGTACCAGCCGGCTTCCGACCGCATCCGGCATTTCCGCGAGTTCACGCTGCCGATGTCGGACAAGGAGGTCGAGAAACAGGCCGCGCGCTGCATGGATTGCGGCATTCCGTATTGCCATGGACCGACCGGCTGCCCGATCCACAACCAGATCCCGGACTGGAACGACCTCGTCTATAATGGCGACTGGGAAAACGCGATCCGCAACCTGCATTCGACCAACAATTTTCCGGAATTTACCGGCCGCATTTGCCCCGCACCTTGCGAGGAAGCCTGCACGCTGAACCTCGAGGATATTCCGGTCGCCATCAAGACGATCGAGCAGGCGATTGCCGACAAAGCCTATGAGACCGGCCATATCCGGCCCTATCCGCCGGAACGGAAGACCGGCAAGCGCGTCGCGATCATCGGCTCGGGGCCGGCGGGAATGGCGGCTGCCCAGCAACTCGGCCGCGCCGGCCATGACGTTCACGTCTATGAGCGCGAGAGCCGGCCGGGCGGGCTGATGCGCTATGGTATCCCCGACTTCAAGATCGAGAAGCATTATATCGACCGGCGCATCGAGCAGATGCAGGGCGAGGGTGTCAGCTTCCATTGTGGCGTCAATGTCGGCGTCGACCAGCCGGTCGCCGAACTGCTTGCCGAATATGACGCGGTCCTCTATTGCGGCGGTTCCGAAACACCGCGTCCGGCCAACATCCCTGGCGACGATCTCGACGGCGTGCACGACGCGATGCCGTATCTGGTTCAGCAGAACAAGCGGATCGGCGGCGAGCCGATCCAGTCGGTGGCATGGCCGTCGCGCCCGATCGTCGCCGGCGGCCAGCACGTCGTCGTCGTCGGCGGCGGCGACACTGCCTCCGACTGCGTCGGTACCGCCTTCCGCCAGGGCGCGGTGCGCGTCACCCAGCTCGACATCCGGCCGCAGCCGCCGGAGAAGGAGGACAAGCTGTCGGTGTGGCCCTACTGGGCGACCAAGATGCGCACGTCATCCTCGCAGGCCGAAGGCGCCGAGCGCGAATTCCAGGTGGCGACGCTTGAATTCATCGGCGAAGACGGCCAGCTGACCGGGGTAAAATGCTGCGAAGTCGACGAAAAACGCAAGCCGATCGCGGGCACGGAATTCGTCATCCGCGCCGATCTCGCGTTCATCGCCATCGGCTTTGCCGGGCCAGCCGCTCGCGGGCCGGTCTCGGAACTCGACGGGCAGATGAAGATCGTCACCGACAGCCGCCGCTCGAAGAATGTCGAGGCCAATGACCGGGACTACAGGACCAGCGTCGAAAAGCTCTATGCGGCGGGCGACGTGCGGCGCGGCCAGTCGCTGGTCGTCTGGGCGATCCGCGAGGGCCGCCAGGCGGCGCGTGCCATCGACGAGGCGCTGATGGGATCGAGCGTGCTGCCGCGCTGAGAGCCCGTTCCGAAACTCTACAGAAAGAGGCGCCAGCTTTACTGCCGGATCGCCGTCGTCGTATCGGATGCGGCCGCGGTCGCAGGCTGTGTCTTGGGCGGCCAGGAGAAATCGTCGGCGCGGCCCGGTGAGGCGTCGGGCGCCTTGCCCTCGACGATCAGCCTTTCGCCCGGCAAATTCTTGTCAGCTTTTGCCGGCGGGGCGGCGCCGAGAAGTTCCGAACCGCCGTCCAGCGCCGGATCGCTGAGCAGCATCGGCACGGTGCGATCGACAGCTATCGGCGCGGCAGCAGGTGCCGGCGCCTCGACGGGAGCGCCGGCCGGGGCAGAAGCCGTCACCACGCTCCCCGGCGCGGCCAGCCCCAGGATCTTCATCAGCGGCTTTTCGGTATAGAAGGCGAGCTTGCGCTTGCCGGCCTTCGACATGTTGATGCCGTCGTCGGAGCGCAGGCGCACCGATTGGCCGTTGATGTCCGGTCCGCTGGTGATGAAGGCGCCGTTCTCGTCGACAAACCCGTCCCAGACGTCGACGAATTCGCCGCCGTGGCTTTCGGCGGACGAGCGGAATATATCGTTGAAGGCCAGCATGTCGGAGGTCATTTTCGAGACCCGGAAGGCCGGCATGCCAACCCACAAATACGGCACCTTGGTTGCGGCGATGGCCTTGCCGAACGCATCGGTCCGGCGCTCGTATTCCTTGGTCCAGTTCTCGGATCGCGGCTGCTCGCGCACATCGCCGACGCGCATCTGCTGCCGGTCGTTGGATCCGAGCATGACGACGACGGCTGCCGGTTTTTCGGCAGCGATCAGCGACTTGACCTGTTCTGGCCAGTTGTAGACATCGTCACGCACGAAGCCGGACGATCCGTTGGCACGGACGACTATCCTGACGCCGGTGTTTTCGGCAAAGGCGGCGTCGAGCCCCTCAGCCAGCCCAGACGCCATGAAATCGCCGACCACCAGAACGACGCGTGCATCCGGCGCCTTCTCGGCCACTGGGGTTGTCGGCTCGGCCGGCGGCGGCCGGCGAACTGACCGGGACTTTCTCAGCTTGGGCCTAGGCTTTGTTCTCTGGAATTCTCTCTGGAATTCGGGCGGCGGCTGCTCAAACCGCTCGCTTCTGCGCGGAAACAACAGGTCGCGCAACGACCAGCCACGATTTTCCGGCTCCTGCGCCATGGCCGAGGTATGAAAGGCACTGGCGGCGCCGACTGCCAGAACGGCGATCGCCAGAACCAGAATCGGCACGCGACGAACGATTAACCGGATGCGCGCAGCCGAAACCAATCACCCTCTCCATCCCGTAACCGGCTCTAGTTCTGCCTGAGCCATTTGAGCACTTCCTTGCTCGGATACCCGTCCTGGGTCAAGCCGGCCTTTGCCTGGAAGGCCATGATGGCGGTTTTCGATCCGTCACCGATCTTGCCGTCGAACTTGCCGTCGTAAAAGCCGTGCTCGGAAAGTCGCTTCTGAAGCTCCTGCCTTTCCTCGAAGGAGAGCTTGGTAAACGGTCGCTTCCAGTCCTGCACAAGCCCGCCATAGCCGGCGATTTCGTCGGCAAGAAGGCCCACGGCGAGCGCATATTTGTCGGCATTGTTGTAACGCTTGATGACCGAGAAATTCGTGATCATCAGGAAAGCCGGCCCGCCGCGGCCGCCGGGCAGCTTCAACGTCGCCTTGTCGGCACCGTTCTTGAACGGCTTACCGTTGGCACGGGTGACGCCCAGCGCCTGCCATTGCGACAGCGACTTCGAGCCTCCGGGCAGCTTCTTGCCGTCCGGAAGGCTGACTTCATAGCCCCAGGTCTTGCCTGCCTGCCAGCCGTTCTTCCGCAGCAAATTGGCGGCTGTCGCCAGTGCGTCGGGAATCGAATTCCAGATGTCGCGCTTGCCGTTGCCGTCCATATCGACCGCATAGGACAGGTAGCTGGTAGGGATGAACTGGGTATGGCCCATCGCGCCGGCCCATGAGCCGCTGAGATGGCTTTCGTCGATGTCGCCGGTCTGCAGGATCTTCAGCGCCGCGATCAGCTGGGTGCGGGCAAATTTCGCTCGCTTGGGGTCGGCATAACCAAGCGTCGCCAGCGAGCGCACGACATTGCGCATGATATCATCGCGCTTGAGGGTTTCGCCGTAGTTCGATTCCATCGACCAGATGGCCAGCAGGATGTAGCGATCGACGCCGTATCTTGCCTCGATCCTGTCCAGCCAAGGCTTCCATTTCCTTGCCATTTGCTGGCCGACGGCGACCGACTGGTCATGGACGCGGTTGTCGAAATAATCCCAGGCGGGTGCGGTGAATTCGGGCTGAGTACGAGCCTTTTCCAGCACCACCGGGTCAGCATCGTTGATGCCCTTGAATGCCTGGTCGTAGACGGAGCCGGAAACGCCGCTCGCCACGGCGGTAGCACGGAAGCTGGCGACCCATTGGCGGAAGCCGGCATCGGCAAAAGCCGGCCCGCTGGGCATGAGCAAAGCAAGCGAGAGGCTGGCGGCCGTCAGGACGCTGGTGAAGCGCCTTGCGGCGTTGCGAACGGACATCTTTTCCTCCTTCTTCATCTCAGGAAGACTATTCATCGCCGAACCCGGTTAGCATTTGGTTTACCATAGGTCCCGTGCGGGGTGAAAAGATGCGTCAATGCCTTACCAGCTGAGATTTATGACCCGCCGTTCAGTAATCCTCGATTTCGGCATGAAAATGTCTCGAATCGGGATTGCCGAACAGGCATGCAAATGGATAATTGGCACATGAAGAGAGTTCGCAAGGCAGTGTTCCCGGTTGCCGGTCTCGGCACGCGCTTTCTCCCTGCTACCAAGGCCATTCCCAAGGAAATGCTGACGGTCGTCGACAGGCCGGTCATCCAGTATGTGGTCGATGAGGCGCGCGATGCCGGGATCGAGCATTTCATCTTCGTGACCGGCCGCAACAAGGCGGTCATCGAGGATCACTTCGATGTCCAGTTCGAGCTCTACGACACGCTTGCGCAGCGCGGCAAGGACGACCAGCTCGCCCGCCTGCAGCGGCTGCAGCCGGCGCCGGGGCAGACCAGCTTCACCCGCCAGCAGGTACCACTCGGCCTTGGTCACGCCGTCTGGTGCGCGCGCGAGCTCGTCGGCGACGAGCCCTTTGCGCTGCTGTTACCCGACATGATCATGCAGTCGGAAAAAAGCTGCATGAAGGATATGGTCGAGCTTTACGCCGAGACCGGCAACAACATCGTCGCCGTGCAGGAATGCGATCCGGCCGAGGCGCACAAATACGGCATTGTCGGCCGCGGCGAGGACGCGCATCACGGTTTCCGCATCACCGGCATGGTGGAGAAGCCGAAGACCGGCACGGCGCCGTCGAACCTCTACATCAACGGGCGCTACATCCTGCAGCCTGAGATATTTAAGATACTCGAAGGCCAGGAAAAAGGCGCCGGCAACGAGATACAGCTCACCGATGCAATGCTGAAGCTGCAGAAACAACAGCCCTTCTACGGCTATCATTATCGCGGGCGCACGTTCGACTGCGGCTCGCCCGAAGGCTTCGTCGAGGCCAACGTTGCCTTCGCGCTGTGGCGCAGCGACATGAATGGAAGCATGGCCGGTGTCATTCGCACACTTCTCGACGAACTCGCGCCGTCAGAGCGCCGCGGCCTAGCCTTATAGTGTCAGCACCGGTTGCCGCGCTGGTCGGCGAAAGCGCGCCGCGTTCGACGGGCCTCATGCGACGCACCTAGGTTCTTGTTTTTATGCAAGTCGTTATCGCAAAACCGCTGCACACCCTCGGGTCAAGCCCGAGGGCATGCTTTTGCGCGATATGCATTTAGCGCTGCAACTTCACGCCAACGAAGACACTGTTGGCCGTGTAGTCGCGCCCAACCAAGTTGCTGGTCAGTTTTTCAGTCCTGGCGCGGGTGGTGAGCCCGGTGTAGCGGTTCAGCCACCACGTCAGCCCTGCCTCGGCGCTCAGCGTCAAATCATGATCGTCGGAGCCGGTATAGTCGCGCCATTCAAGGCCGAGCGCGGCATTTCCGGTCAGGTTGGCGCGGATCTGCCGCTCGCCCGTGAGGCTGCCGGAATAGAGCATGGAGCCGCTTTCGCCCGCATTCGTCGTGTTCTCGGCGGTCGTCTGTGCGGTGAGCCCGATCGTGGTGCCGCGTTCCGGCGACCATTTGAGATCGGCATTGACCGTCGCGCCCGAAATCGCCGGCAGGGCGTCGTCGTCGATAGCTTCGCGCAGCCAGCCGACCGAGAACTCGCCGGTAAGCTTCTCGCGGAGATCGAGCTCGACGCCGGCCCGTGCGCCAAGCCTTGTCGAGGAGCGCTGGAAGCCGTTTGGATCGACGCGCAAATCATAAGCGCGCCGGCCGATCTCGATTTCGGTGAACGGCGTGATGGCAGGCGAGATCTCGTAACCAGTGCGCAAAATCGCCGTGTAGAGCGTCGAGTCGCGGCCCTTCTGCGACAGTGATCCGCCCGACGAAAGCTTAGCGTCGCCAAAGATGTCGTGCTCGACCGCGCCGGTCAGCGCGAAGCGCATCTTGCCGGCATCCTTCTCGACGGCGAGACTGCCGTTCACTGTCTGGCGCACCGGCTGGCCAACGGCGCCGACGACTGCGTCCGGCGCCGAGGCCGATTCGGGCACGGCCTCATAGCCCAGCTTGGCGATGGCGCGCAGATCATTGTCGAGATCGATGTTGAGTGTGCCGTCGACGCGGCCTTGCGCCTCGTGAATGTCATAGCCGGACAAGGTTTCGCGGAAGATGCCATAGCCCTCAACCGTCGCCGAATTCTCCCGCCAATCGGAGACGGCGTTGAAGCGCAGCGTCGTTTCCGACAGCAGGGCCGGCTTGCCGAGGCTGCTCGAATCGGCGTTTGTCGAAGACGTCAGGCCTTGCTCGAGCGTCGGCCGGATCACGAACGAGCCGAGCTTGATGCCGGTGGCGGCGAACGGGTCGTCCTCGTTCTTTTTGTTCTGGCCTTCGATGGCCTCGGTGCGCTCGGCGCCGGGGTCGAGCCTGAGCCTTTCGGCGGAATCGATGGTCACCGCACGGCGGTTGGCCGTATCCTGCTCGTCTATGGCGGCGGTATCGGTGTCATTGGTCGTCGCTGCAGTCGCGGTTCTCTTGCTCGTATGGCTGTCCGCGGTCTCGGCTTCGGCGTTGGCCGCGTTGGCGGCGCGCGTTGCGCTTGGCCGCCGTCGCGGCGGCGGAGCAGGGTTGTCGGGAAATGGGTCGCCGCTGGCCGCCGGCGGATCGAAAGTGCCGCCGGTCGCGGCCGCTTCGCCCGTGCCGTCGTCAGGCAACGCCCCCTGGCTGGTCGGACGATAGGTAGGCAGCGGCGTATTGTCGTTGGGGGTTGCAGCCGCCTGGGCGGCTTGGGTTCCAGCCATGCTCGTTTGCCTGATCTTGTACTGCTGGTCGTCCAGGATTGTCGATTCCGAAACCTCGCCGCGCAGCTCGGCTTCCTGGGCGCAAAGCAGTGTCGGACGCGACAACGCAAAGACGGTGGTTGCCAGCAGCAATGCGCGAACCGCCTTGCCCTTTCGTCCCATTTTGTTTTGAGGCTGAAACCCGGACATCGGCACCACTGCTTGCGCGGCGCACGCGCGCCATACTTACGAAACCGTAAATGGGGATGGTTAACGGAGCGTTGAGGGATGGCCCGCCAGGGTGTTCGGGGCGGCAATTCCGTTGGACAGGCGCGCGCCGAAGCGCTAATCGCATCGTCCATGGACGTGAAATCCCCAGACAGGAAGCGGCACGACGGGCAGGCCGCGATTGCTTCGGCGCTGAGAACGGTAGCGACAGAGCAGGCCGGCGTCGCGGCATTGGCCGACGCGCTCGAAAACGGGCTGGCCGAGCCGTTCGCACGGGCCGTCGACATGGTGTCGCGGATCGATGGCCGCGTCATCGTCACCGGGGTCGGCAAAAGCGGCCATATCGGCTCGAAGATTGCCGCAACGCTCGCCTCGACCGGCACGCCGGCCTTCTTCGTTCACCCTGCCGAAGCCAATCACGGCGACCTCGGCATGATCGCCAGGAACGACGCCATCATCGCGCTGTCGTGGTCGGGGGAAAGCCTCGAGCTCAAGGGCATCATCGCCTATTCGAGGCGCTTCTCGATCCCGCTGGTCGCGGTCACCGCGGGCGAAAAATCGGCACTGGCGCGTGCGGCCGACGTGGTGCTTCTGCTGCCGCGAGCACCGGAAGCCTGCCCGCACGGGCTTGCGCCGACGACCTCGACGCTGCTGCAAATGGTGATGGGCGATGCGCTGGCCATCGCGCTGCTCGAGGCACGCGGCTTCACCCCGGACCATTTCCGCACGTTCCATCCCGGCGGCCAGCTCGGAGCCAACCTGACGCAGATCCGCGAGATCATGCATGTCGGCGACAGGCTGCCGCTGGTGTCGTCCGGCACCGGCATGCGCGAGGCAATCCTCGAATTGTCGCGCAAGGGGTTTGGCTGCGTGGCGGTGACTGCCGCGGACGGCAAGCTGATCGGCATCATCACCGATGGCGACATCAGGCGCCATATCGGCAGCGATCTCTTGGCCATGAGCGTCGATCAGGTGATGACCAGAGAGCCAAAAATGGCCGCGCCCGACACGCTGGTGGCGACGGCGCTGCAGACGATCAACGACTCGGCCATTACCAGCCTGATGGTGGTCGAAGGCAGGCGGCCGATCGGGCTCGTCCATCTGCACGACCTGCTGCGTATCGGTGCTGCCTAGTCTGGCGAGTTTTCTAGACCGCCTCGACCGTCAGTTCCAGATCGGTATCAGCGGCACCCGTCACGCGCACCTGCGTGCCGGCCGGGAGGTCGGGGCCGGAGACACGCCACAACGTGTCGCCCAGCTTGATGCGGCCGCGCCCGTCCTTGATCGGCTCGGCAAGGGTCGCCGTCCGGCCGACCATCTGTGCGCCGCGGCGGTTGAGCAGAGGCTGGTCGGTCTCATCGTGGCGTCCGCCCACCAGCCGCTTGCCGACATAAGCCGAGACCAGCGACAGCACGAGGAAGGCGACGACCTGGACCTGCCAGGTCCAGAAACCGGCGTCCCAGATGAGCAGCGAGACGACGCCGATCAACAGTGCGGCAATGCCGATCCACAGCATGAAAATGCCGGGCGCGATGACCTCCATCACCAGCAGGATGAGGCCGAGGACCATCCAGCTCCACGGGCCGAGTTCGGAAACAATGCGGTCGAACATGGCCTCAGGTCTCGCTGGGACGAACCACGGGCGGGCGGGCCTGTCGTGCTGGACCGGCGGTGCCTTCGCCCTTGAAAACTTCCCTGGCGATTTCGCCAATGCCGCCAAGCGCGCCGATCAGTGAGGAAGCCTCTATCGGCATCAGCACGAGTTTACTGTTTGTCGCGGAGCCGATCCTGGTCAGCGCTTCGGTGTATTTCAGCGCGACGAAGTAGTTGAGCGCCTGCACGTCACCCTTGGAAATCGCCTCCGACACCACCTGCGTGGCGCGTGCTTCAGCCTCGGCCGATCGCTCGCGCGCCTCGGCGTCGCGGAAGGCGGCTTCCTTGCGCCCCTCGGCCTCCAGAATCTGCGACTGCTTGAGGCCCTCGGCGGCGAGGATCTGGGCGCGCTTATTGCGCTCGGCCATCATCTGGCGGCCCATCGATTCGACGAGATTGGCCGGCGGGTTGATGTCCTTGATCTCGACACGGGTGATCTTGATGCCCCAGGGATGCGCGGCCTCGTCGACGACGCGCAGCAGGCGCTCGTTGATGGCGTCCCGGTTCGACAACAGCTCGTCGAGGTCCATCGAGCCCATGACGGTGCGGATGTTGGTCATCGTCAAATTGAGGATAGCGTTCTGCAGGCCGGCGACCTGGTAGGCGGCCTGCGCCGCGTTGAGCACCTGATAGAAGGCGACGCCGTCGACGGCAACGGTGGCGTTGTCGCGCGTGATGATCTCCTGCGTCGGGACGTCGAGCACCTGCTCCATCATGTTCATCTTGGCGCCGATACGATCGACGAAGGGCATGATGAGGTTGAGGCCCGGGCTCAATGTCTTGGTGTAACGGCCGAAGCGTTCGACGGTATAATTATAGCCTTGCGGAATTGTCCGGATGCCTTTGAAAAGCACCAGCACGACAAGGGCGACAAGAACAAGAAGCGCGATATCGAAACCACTGAAACCCATTTGGCTCTCCCCTCAAAGGCCGGCCATGCCGGACAGTTCCACGCGGCCGGCTTGATCAAACACTTAAGTGTGTTTCAGCAACGTTACAATCAGGTGATCATGGATTGCCGGTGAATAGACGGGTGATCTGTTCTCAGGCCCAGCCGGACAGCTCGCGCCGTACCATTGCCTCGATCACCGCCATGCCCTCGGTACTGTCGTTGAGGCAAGGGATGTGTGCGAACTTTTCGCCGCCAACATGATGGAAGGTCTCGGCCGCTTCCCTGCCGATCTCGTCCAGCGTCTCGATGCAGTCGACGGAAAAGCCGGGGTTGACGATGGCGATCGATTTCACGCCTTCGCGCCCTAGTCTTTCGACCGTCTTGTCGGTGTAGGGCTGCAGCCATTCCTGCGCGCCGAAGCGCGACTGAAAGGTGGTGATCAGCTTGTTTTCATCCCAGCCGAGCTTTTCGCGCAGCAGCCGCGTCGTCTCGAGGCAATGGGCTTGGTAGGGATCGCCCTTGTCGGAATAGGGTTTCGGAATGCCGTGATAGGAAGCGATGACAATTTCCGGTTCGAAGTCGAGGTTCGCCAGATGCTTTTCGATCGAACGGGCGAGCGCCTCGATATAGGCCGGCTCGTTGTAATAGGGCGGCACGCAGCGAATGGCTGGAGCGCGGCGCATCTTCATCAGCGCGCGAAACAACTGGTCGTTGGCAGTCGCAGTCGTCGTCGCCGAATATTGCGGATAGAGCGGGAAAGACAGGATGCGGTCGCAGCCTTGCTCGACCAGTCTCTCGGCCACGCTCGCGGTCGAAGGGTTGCCGTAGCGCATCGCCCAGTCGACAACGACATTGGGGAGGTCGCCGAGCGCGAGCCCGAGCTTCTCGGCCTGGGCGCGGGTGTAGGTGCGCAGCGGCGACTCGTTGCGCTCCCGGTTCCATATCCTGGCATAGTTGGCGCCCGACTTCCTCGGCCGGGTGGTGAGGACCAGGCCGTAGAGGATCGGATACCAGATCGCCTTGTTTAGCTCGATGACGCGTGGATCGGACAGGAACTCCCGGAGGTAGCGCCACATCGGCTTGAAGCCGGTGCCGTCGGGGGTGCCGAGATTGATCAGCATGACACCGACCTTGCCGGTCCTGACCGGAGGGCGCCCTGCCGACGGCGAGGCGGCGGTCTTCTCGGCTTTGATTTCAGCAGGGTTGGCAAGTGTCATGAGGTTCTCCAACACCGCGAACCAACGGTGCCGCGGCGAAATTAGCGATGCCGCGCCGGTTTTCAAATGCTGCGTCTGGCCGCACCTTATCCCAGAAATGCAACACCCGCCCGGTCTGCCGGGCGGGTGCATTGCGTTCCTGCGGCCGGATTACTTCGACGCCGCCGGGATCGTCAAAGTTGCGCCGACCGGCAGCCGGCGTGGCTCGTAGGCTTTGTTGGCATCGGAAATCATTTTCCATTTGGTGCCGTCGCCATAGGCCTTCACCGCGAGATCCCAGTAGGTATCACCGGCGACGATTACATGGCTGCCTTCGGCCGGTGCCGGCTCAGCCGGCTTGGCGGGCTCGGCAGGTTTTGCCGGCTCGGTTGGCGCCGGTTCACTTGGGGCCGGCTGACTCGGGGCCGGCGCTGTCTCGGCGGGCTCGGCCGGAGCAGGGGTCGCCGGAGCCGGTGTGACCGGAGCCGCAGGTGCCGCCGGCTGGGCCGGCTCGGCGGGTGCGGGTGCCGCCGGCGCGGTTTCCGCCGGGACGGCCGGCGGTGTCTTGGAAATGTCGCCTGAGCCGGCCGGCATTTCGGGCATTGCCGGTTCAGCAGGCTTTACCGGCGCAGCCTCAGCAGGTTTTGGCGGTTCGGCAGGCTTGACCGGTTCCGCGGCCGGGGCCACGGTCGCGGCGATCTCGGTGATGCGGCCGTCGAGCTTGGGCGTATAGGGCCGGTGCGCGCCGAGGTAATCGGCGACGACCTGTTCCAGCCCCGGGCCGTAATCATAGGCGTTCTTGGCCTTCTCGGCGAACACCTTGTAGCCGTCGCCGCCCTGGCGGACATAGTTGTTGGTGGCGACCAGGTAATCCTTGTCCGGCTTGATCGGCGTCCAGACGCCGCCTTCCATGACCTCGACCGATTTGACGCGTCCGTTAGGCGGCGCCGATTTGTCGAACGCATATTTCAGGCCGGCAACCTGCGGGAAGCGCCCGGCGCCGTCCTCGACCTGGCTGAGGCCGCTTTCGAGGCCGGCAACCAGATCCTTGCCGGAGATCTGGAAGGTCGCCAGCGTGTTCTGAAACGGCAGAACGGTGAGAATCTCACCCATGGTGACGGTGCCCTGGTCGATCGAGGCGCGCAAGCCGCCGCCATTTGAGATGACGATCTCGACACCCTGGCCCTTGACCCGGTCGAGGACGGCGTCGGAGACCAGATTGCCCATCTCGCATTCGCGGGCGCGGCAGTTTTCCCGGCTGCCGTCGATCGCCTTGGTGGTCTCGGCGACTTCCTTGTTCTTCAGAGCCTCGATCGGCGCGCCGAGTTCCTTGATGCGGGCAAGCACGGCGGGGTCGGGCGTGATCGATTTATCGAGATGGATGGGATCGCCGCTGGCCTCTTTGACGACGCCGTTGTCGTCGAACACGACCTTGAACTCGCCGAGATATTTCGAATAGGACGCCGCCTGGACGACCGGCACTTTGTAGCCGTCCGGATTGTCGACCATCGTCGGATAAGGGCCTTCCGCCTTGGGGTCGGTGTTGGAGAGCAGCGAATGGCTGTGGCCGCCGACCACCACGTCGACGCCCGGGATCTTGGCGATCACGTCGCGCTCGCGCTTGTAGCCGATATGGGTGACCGCGATGATTTTGTTGACGCCCTCTCCCTTCAGTTTCTCGACCTCGGCGGTGATCGACTTGACGTCGTCTTCGATGGCGATGTTCGGGCCAGGCGAGGCAAGCTCCGGCGTGTCGTTGGTGACCGCGCCGACGATGCCGATCTTCTGGCCGCCGACCTCGACCACGATCGATGGCTTGACGCGGTCGCCGAGCTTGGATTGCGCATTGGCCTTCACGTTGGCGCCGAGCACCGGAAACTGGATCATGTCGAGAAACGGCGCCAGCGCCGACTCGCCATCGTCGAACTCATGATTGCCGAGAGCCTCGGCATCGAACTTCATCTGGTTGAGGAATTCGCCTTCTGTCTTGCCCTTGTAGGTCGTGTAGAAGAGCGAGCCCTGGAAATTGTCGCCAGCGCTGAGCAGCAGCACGTTCTGGCCTTCCAGCTTCTTGCGCTCCTGCGCGATCGCTGTGACAAGGCGGGCGGCGCCGCCGACGCATTCACCCTTGGTCTCCTCCTCGGCCGAGCAGGTCGATTCGTACTTGTTGTTGCTCTCGATGCGGCTGTGCCAGTCGTTGATGTGCAGGATGTTCAGCGTGTAGTCGGCAAAGGATGCCTCTGCCGACAGGCCAAGCGCCGATGCCGACAGCGCGGCGATGGCAGCGATCTTCTTCATTCTCGTCTCCCGGATGACTCGAGTACAGCGCCGCGCGTCATTTGGGACGCGCAAATGACGCTGTACCATTTTTATTTTGCGCATGATCCTTTCCGAAAATCGACTCCGATTTTCGGGGTCATGCGCAGACGCGTTTAACGCTCTTGTTTGACTTGGATGTAACAGCCTCTCGGGCCATGTTCACATCGCGTTTCAGTCGATGCAAGCGGAAATCGGCATCAGCTTTGCCGGCGCAAGAAAACGGCGGCTTGAAGCCGCCGCCTTGTGCAAAGTCAATTCGGAATCGAACTTCAGGTGCGCCTGGTCAGCACAAAATTCTGTCCGCTCGCGCTGGTGCAATTGAGCTGGCTGGTGGAGACCATCAAGCAGTTGAAGCTGATCGGCGTCTGGCGGATCAGCGAAGTGCCATGGATCTCGACCGAGGTGCCGCCGGTCATGGTGTAGCTGCCATCGGCAAGCTTCTGGCCGGTGTCGGTGGCGACGGTCGCGAAGCTGCCGCCCTTGAAGGTGGATAAGCCGGTGCCCTGCGCGTCGATCCAGGAGCCTTCGACCCCTTTGGCGGTGATCACCGGTGGCTCGCCCGGGCCGGTGGTGGTGCAGGCCGCCAACGTGACGGCAGCGGCCGCGGCAATGCCAGCCGAAAGCAGTCTTTTCGCAATCGTCATCATCAAGATCCTCTCCTCTCGCATCGGCTCGAAAATCGATCCGATTTTCGGAAAGCACGATGCGCACATTCAAAGTGCTGGAGCGTACTTTGTGCGTCCAAATGGACGCACGTCGCTCTAGGCCGCCCCTCTTCAATCGCCCGATTTCCGGGCGATTGCAAGCTGGCGGAGTGTCGAGGCAACGCTGCTATCGAACGAGGATGTTGCGGAATTGCCACGGGTCTTTGGTGTCGAGGTCCTCGGGAAACAGACCAGGCCGATTGTCGAGCGGTGTCCAGTCCGTATAATAGCTCCTGACCGGCCCCAGATAGGGGTTCTGCACGTCGAGGCAGCGCTTATAATCCATCTCGTCGGCTTCGACGATGCCGGCCTCCGGATTTTCCAGCGCCCAGACCATGCCCGCCAGCACCGCCGACGTGACCTGCATGCCGGTGGCGTTCTGATAGGGCGCCAGCTTGCGCGCCTCGGCCAGCGACAGCTGCGAGCCGTACCAGTAGGCGTTCTTGGCGTGGCCGTAGAGCAGCACGCCGAGTTCGTCGATGCCATCAACCAATTCGTTTTCGTCGAGCACGTGATGCACGGGCTGAGCCTTGCCTGCGGCACCGAACATCTCGTGCAGCGACAGCACGGCGTCGTTGCAGGGATGATAGGCGTAATGGCAGGTCGGCCGGTACTGCACCTTGCCCTTCTTGCCATGCAAGGTGAAGAAATCGGCAATCGAAATCGCCTCATTATGCGTCACCAGGAAGCCGTATTGCGGACCGGCCGTCGGGCACCATGTGCGCACGCGCGTGTTGGCGCCGGGCTGCTCCAGAAAGATAGCGGCCTTCGAGCCGTTCTTGTGCTTATTGGCGTTCTTCGGCATCCACGCCTCGTGCGTGCCCCAACCGAGCTCGGCCGGCTGCAGGCCTTCCGAAATGAAGCCTTCGACCGACCAGGTGTTCCAGAACACGTTCATCGGCTTGGGTTTCTTGGTGCGCTGGGTGTCGCGCTCGGCGATATGGATGCCCTTGACGCCGGCCTTCTTCATCAGCTTGGCCCAGCCTTCGCGATCGTGCTGCGCGGGTTCCGCGAAGTCGAGGCCAAGATCTGTGGCGAGGTTGACCAGTGCCTGCTTGACGAACCACGAGACCATGCCGGGATTGGCGCCGCAGCATGAGATCGCCGTGGTCCCGCCCGGGTTCTTCGCGATTTCGGTACGCACCGTTTCGCGCAGCGCATAATTGGTGCGTGAGGCGTTGTCGGCCTTTTCGTCGAAATAAAAGCCGAGCCAGGGCTCGACCACCGTGTCGATATAGAGGACGCCAAGCTTGCGGCAGAGCTTCATCAACTCGAGCGAGGAAGTGTCGACCGACAGGTTGACGCAAAAGCCCTGCCCGCCGCCATTGGTCAAAAGCGGTGTCAGCAGCTTCTTGTAGTTCTTTTTGGTCACTGCATCCTGCATGAAGGTGATGCCGCGCTCGTCGAGCAATTTGCGGTCGGCGTCGCGCGGGTCGATGACCGTCATGCGCGACTTGTCGAATTTGAAATGGCGCTCGATCAGCGGCAGCGTTCCCCGTCCGATCGAGCCGAAGCCGATCATCACCACAGGGCCGGTGATCTCACCGTAAACGGGCCAGTTTTCATTCGCCATTTATCGATTACTCCCTCAAAAAACGCTTCGGAACAGCGGCTTGGCCGCGGCGCGACAAACCATAGATCATTGTCACAATAAAGCGAAAAGCGGCCGGCCGGCCTCACGCCGCGCCATCCCGGCTATGGCTCGACCAGTGTTGCGAATTCAGGCTTGAAGAGGGCACGTGCCTCGGCGACCGGCAGTTCCAGCAGATCGTCGGCGCAGGCCTGGATGGCATGCGGCAGGGTCTGGAGCCCGAACACCAGAACCTGCTTGTCGCCCTCACGCCAGAGGCTGACCGCCAGATATTCGCCGATGAGATCGTCCATGCCGCATTCGGCTTCGTGATCGATGTCGGTCTGATCGGTCGGTTTCTTGCGCCGCTGCTTGACCAAGGAGACGAGGGAAGGACCTGGCTTGCCATCCACCGTATCCGAGAAAATGTCCTGGAGGCCAAGCAGGACGCCGCGCCGCACATCCATGATGTAGGCGTCCGAATAGTTGGTCGGATGCGCTCCGCCGCAGAAGATGCTGCCGGACTCCCGCCAGCTCATCAGCAGCGGCGTCAGCGAGCTCACTTCGAATGTGCTGTCCGCATAGCCTCCGAGCGTGCCGTCGTTCACGCCGTCAATCGGCCCGCTTTCGTTGAAACCGGCATATTGCGCCGCCACGCAGCCCAGTGCGCCGATGTTTGCGCGCCAGTGCCTGTCTTGCAGCAGAGCATTCGCGGCCTCGATCGGAACGTTGCCGGACAGTTCGACAATGCGCGGCGTGGCGAATTTGGTGCGGGGGTCGACGACATAGCGGTAGGTCGCGTCCGGCCAGCCAGTCGTCTTGCCGTTATCAAGCTGAGTGTTCAGCCGCAGATAGTCATACGGGGACGTCTCCATGGTGATCGGCGTGTCATTGGCGAAGAACTTCATGAAGCTGAAATCGTAGAGATCGAGCGGGCTGCCGGGCTCGTTCCCGGTCACCTGCCGACTTGCGACCCGCTCCAATCTGAGCGGCAGCGCCCTCTTTCCGTTCCAACTGCCTTCAAGGGTCTTGCCGTTACTGGATGAGGCCAGGCGCCACACGGCGGCAATCGGCGCGGCCTTTCCGTCATCGCAATTGTCGGCGCCGCATGCCTCCTCCTCGGCCAGTTCGAACCTGCTGCCCTTTTGGGACCGGGCCTGCAGCGGGATGTCGACGCCCTTCGAGCGGTAGAAATAGCGGCCGGCCAGCGGGCTGCCGGGCGCCGCGGGGTCGTCGGTGAATTCGACGACGATATCGCTCTTTCCAAGCTTGCCGGCATAAGTCACCGGCTCTGCTTCGGCTGCTGTCGACAGTACCAGGATCGCGGCCATGAACGTGACCGGCCTGCTAAGATGCTGGATCATTGTTCCCCCAAGCCACAAGTTAGAGTTGTCGTCCGCCAGCAGTCACGGTCGGCTGTCAGGCCCTTGTAGTCAAGTTGTGCCTCGTCCAGCACCAGACGCTGCTCAGCGAAAAAAAGCTGCGACGCCGCCCCTGGTGCGGATGCCGCATCCGCCCGTTTCAGCTACACCGGAGTGGCCCTGATTGCGCTCGGCTTATCTGGATCAAGGGGCAACTCGAAGCCGAGCGGCTCTATCTCGCGGGGGGATTGGCCGCGGCCATGTATGGAGCATTCTTCGCGGCCATGCTCTCGCGGCCGATCTACGGCGGCGTGCTGTATGACGAGAACGGCTATCTGCCGTTCCGGCCGCCGTTTGGACCGGCGGGCTGGCGGTGGGATGTCAACGTCACCGTCTTTACCGCGATGTCCGCGATCCTGCTGCTGGGCGTGGCTGCGATTTAGGGAATCCGAGGAAAAGTGTGAAACGGTTTTCCGTCCGGAATTGCGCAAGAACAAAGAGATAGAGCGGTTCGGCGTTTCCGTGAAACGACGAACTGCTCTAGGACAGCGCCAGCGCCCCGAGCCGCTCGACCAACCGGTCACGGTCGGCGGTCATCCCCTTGTAGTCGAGCTGTGCCTCGTCCAGCGCCAGAAGTTGTTCGGCAAAGGACGCTGCGAGCGCCGCGCGGTCGCGGTGGCGCTCCAGCAGGGCGAGCGGGTCGAGATGAATGCGGATGGTGAAGAGTATGTCGCCGGAGACCGGGAGCTTTCTCAGCGTCTGACGCTCGACGCGGATGAAAGCATGAGCGTCGATGTCGCCGTCCGGGAATCTCGACGGGCGATTGCTGGCGCGGTCGATGCGTTCGATGTTGGAGAGCGGATGGTAGAGTGCGTCGCCGGCCTGGATCGACCAGTTGTAGCGCTCGACGGCTTGGCCCTGGAGGCCATCGAACATGCGGTTGATGAGATCGGCCGGGCGTGTGCCTGGACCGAAACCCGGTACCGGCGCATGGATCTGCTGCAGCGGCTTGCCGAATTTTTCGATTAGCGACCATGACGACGGGAAGCAGAGCGAGCCGGCCGCCAGACGCCAGCCGCTCTCGTCACGGCGCATCAGGATCAAATCCTCCTGGACGAGCAACGAGGCCGCGACAAGCGGCGCATCGCTGAAAGAAGCTGAGGTGCCTGAACCCTCGAGATTGTCGATGCCGTCGATCACCTCGATCGCATTGTCGGTACGCCTGTGGGTTTCAGGAAAGTTCGCCGCCAGATGCGCACCGAGCAGATCGAGCACTTCGCGCTGGGCGTCGCGCGTTGCTTGCTCCTCGACAAAAACCTTGTCTGGAATTTCCGTGTAAAGCCGGCGTTTCTCGGCAAGATAGGGCAGCAGATATTCGTCGACCTCGATCCATCTATCGAGACTGAGCGGCTTCAACCCGATGGTGAACAGTTTCGAGGAGCCGTCATAGGGTGTGTGAGTCGGTGGGCGGAAACTCATGCTTCTTTGTAGGCTTCCAGTGCGGCAGCGGCCATTCTCGCCGTGAATTCGGTGATTTCATAATCGGCGGCACCTGCCTTGGCGAAGGGATCATCCGCCAGTCTGGCATCGAGCACTTTGCGTGGACCGCGCGCGATGATGATGCCGCCGGTCCTTGGCCGCTTTGGCCCGGAGGCGACAAAGATACCTTGCGCATAGCAGGCCTTCAGCCACTCGACATGCGCTTGCTGCAGGCGGTCGATCTCGGTCAGCGGCACCTTGTAGTTCAGCGAAACCACGAACATTGTTGTCTCCCGATGCTTCAGCCCAGCCGCGCCGGGATCAATCCGCGCAGCGAGTTGCCGACGAACAGCGCCTTGGCCGATTTCAGTTCGTTCCACGTGTAGACCGCTTCACCGGCGCGGCCTTGATCCAGCAGTTCGCCGCGCAGGACGCCAGGCAGCAGGCCGCAATCGAGCCGCGGCGTGGCCAGCACGCCGTCGCCGAAATCGGCAAAGACGTTGGTGATCGTGCCCTCGCAGATTTCGCCGCGCTCATTGGCGAGCAGCACCTCGTCGGCCCGGCCGGCCAGATATTCGGCGCGGGCGCGCGTATAGGTTTGTCGGCGGCTGGTCTTGTGACGCAGCAGCGTGTCCCTCGAATCAAGCCGCACCCGTGCCAGCTGCAGGGTCCAGACCTTGTCTGCGGCGAGCGGCTCGTAGGGCTGCACCGAAACCGCGACTTCGCCATTGCGCGACAGGACGAGGCGGGTGCGCAACGCGATATGCTGGCGGCCGACCGCATTCATCAGCGCTTCGCCGACCCGTTGCGGATCGCAGGCGAAGCCGAGTTCGTTTGCCGAGCCGTAAAGCCGCGCGAGATGGCGGTCGAAACGGAGGAAACCCGAGCCGGGTTCCCAGCGCATTGTTTCGATCAGTTCGAAATCGGCAGTGTTCCCGTCGCGAAACGGGCTTTCAGCAGACACTCCTGATACTCCTCTTCGGCTGTCGAATCGAAGACGACGCCACCGCCGACATTGTAGACCGCCTCGCCATTGGCAAAGAGCGAGATGGTGCGGATCGCCACCGAAAAGCGCATCCGGCCGCCGGGCGCGATCCAGCCTATGGCGCCGCAATAGACATCGCGCGGGCCACCTTCCAGCTCGCGCAGGATCTCCATGGCGCGGATCTTCGGTGCGCCGGTAATCGAGCCGCAGGGGAACAGCGCGGCGAAAATCTGGCGGATGGTGAGGCCGGGCAAGAGTTTCGCCCGCACGCGGCTCACCATCTGGTGGACGGTCGGGTAGCTCTCGATGCGGAAAAGCTCCGGCACATCGAGCGTGCCAACCTCGCTGATCAGTGAGATGTCGTTGCGCAGGAGATCGACAATCATCCGGTTCTCGGCCTGGTTCTTCTCGTCGTTGCGCAAGAATGCTTTCAGGCGATCGTCCTCGGCTTTTGTTGCGCCGCGCGGCGCGGTGCCCTTCATCGGATGCGTCTCGATCATGCCTTCCGCGTCCACCTCGAAGAACAGTTCGGGCGAACGCGACAAGACGATCGGATCGCCGAGCGCGACCAGCGCCCCATACTTCACCGGCTGGCGTTCAGTCAGCGCGTTGAAGGCGACCAGTGAATCGCCCGACCATTGTGCGTGGACCGGAAAGGTCAGATTGCCCTGGTAGCAGTCGCCCTTGCGGATATGGTCATGCAGCCTGGCAAAGCGTTTGGCGTAGTCGTCCGAAGACCAGGCTGCCTTGGGGTCGAAGATTGGGCCGTTGCTAGCCGGCAGATCGCCTGGCGCGATCGTCTCTTCGACTGGCGCGTCGAACACGCCGAGGCAGAAAAGCGGGGCGCGGCGGCTGGCCGGCAGCAGCGGAACGAGCTTGGGTTCGAGCAGGTAACCGGCCTCATAGGAGAAATAGCCGGCCAGCCATTTGCCGCCGTCATGTGCTGCCTGCGCGGCTTCCAGGGCCGGCAAAAAGTCCGCCTCGCCATGCGCTGCGATTATCTCGGCCGGCCGGTCGAAAACGAGCTGACGCGCGGTCTCGTCGTTCCGGAAAATTGCAAAGGGCAGGGGCATAAGGCTCGAATGCTGCGGTCACCAGCGATCGATCTATATGGGGGCTCGACCGTGTGCAATCGAGGGAGCGGCGTCTCAAGACGCAAAGGCGCGGGGCAAAAACAAATGCGGCGCCAGTGGGCGCCGCCTTGTTCCAAAATGCCACCTTGCGATGGATCAGGTGTTGCTGGCTTCCCCCGCGGTCGGGAAGCGACGCGCAAATTCCTTCTCGTCACCGGCGGCAAGCAGTTTCGCCTGCTCGATCCAGCGTTCACGTTCGATGCGGCCGTCGAAATTCAGCGTCGCCTCGATCCGCTTGACATCGTCGGGCGTCCAGGCGGCGATCTGGGCATAGGTCGTGACCCCAAGCCCTTTGAGCAGCCGCTCGTTGGTGGGGCCGATGCCGATCAGGCGACGCAGATCGTTGGCTTTGCCTGGGGCCGTGGCTGTTGCCTTGCCGGTCGCGGCTTTCTTTGCAGCTGGTGCGGCCTTGCTTGCAGCCGGCGCAGCCTTGCTTGCCGCCGGCGCGGTCCTGGGTGCACTCGCTTTCGATGCAGGCGGTTTCGGCGTTGCCGTTTTCGCGGCACTTGCGCGTGGCGCGGTGGCGGCCTTGGCCGTTGCAGATTTCTTCGGCGCCGGTTTGGCTGGTGCGGATGTCGACATCAGCGTTGACGGCGCCTGCATCGCCGCCTTGGTCGCGCCGGTCTTGGCGGCTGGCGCCTTGGCTGTTGCCGCCTTTCCGGTTGGTGCCTGGGTGGTTTTCGCCTCGCCCAGCCGGCGTTCGAGATCGGCGCGGGCGCGGCCGCATGCATCCAGCTCACCGGTCAGACGGTCGCTATCGGCCCGCAATCTGTCACGTTCGCTGCGCGTGCGGTCTAGATCGCCGCGCAAACTGTCGAGCTCGCCACGCAGGCGTCCCCAAATGAACCAGCCAACCAACACACCTACCAGGAACGCCAGGAGCATGTAGAAAAAAGTGCCCATTGTCTTTCTCTCTCCAGTCCGATCTGTCCGCCCTGGCCTGTAGAGCCATGACCTCGGCGAAGGACCATTCGATGGTGGTTCCGCAATTTGCAGAACAGCCGGCTTCGATCGAGCTGTCGGCGACCGGTTTGCCCCTGGCCAACAGCCATTGTCGCATCCGCCGACACGCCATGACTAGGTCGGGGCTTTCCGACCAGACCCATTTGTGCCCGGCTGAGCTTGAGGGCGGACGCTATCATACAGCTTACGGGAATCTAACGGAAAACTTCCATGGAAAGTTATTTAAGAACAAATAACCAAGACAAGAATAGAACCACCGCCAATATGCATTGCAGCTAAACTGTTCTGGAAACCCGGTCATCCGGTGTTGCGCATCACCCAGTGTTGCGCATCAATTGTCCAGTGCTTCCAGCTCGTCGATCAGTCCGCTGATCACGCCAAGCCCGATTTGCCAGAAGGCAGGGTCGGCCGCGTCGAGGCCGAACGGCGCCAGAAGCTCGGAATGATGCTTGGTGCCGCCGGCGCGCAGCATGGCAAAATATTTCTCCTGAAAGCCGCGCTCGGCGTTCTGGTAGACCGCGTAGAGCGAGTTCACCAGGCAATCGCCGAATGCATAGGCATAGACGTAGAAAGGCGAGTGAATGAAATGCGGAATATAGGTCCAGAAAACCTCGTACCCCTCGCGCAGCTTGATCGCCGGCCCGAGGCTTTCCGCCTGCACTTCCAGCCAGAACTGGCCGAGCTTGTCGGAGGTCAATTCGCCGCTCTTGCGCTCGGCATGCACCTTGCGCTCGAACTCGTAGAAGGCGATCTGGCGCACGACGGTGTTGATCATGTCCTCGACCTTCTGGGCGAGCATGGCCTTGCGTTCGCGCTTGTCGGTGGTCTGCTCGAGCAGCGAGCGGAAGGTCAGCATCTCGCCGAACACCGATGCCGTTTCGGCCAGCGTCAGCGGCGTCGACGCCATCAAGGCGCCCTGGCCGCCGGCCAGCACCTGGTGCACGCCGTGGCCGAGCTCGTGCGCCAGCGTCATCACGTCGCGCGGCTTGCCCATGTAGTTGAGCAGCACATAGGGATGCGCTGAAGGCACGGTCGGATGCGCGAAGGCGCCAGGCGACTTGCCGGGTCTCACCGGTGCATCGATCCAGTTGCGGTCGAAGAAAGTTCTGGCGATCTCCGCCATGTCGGGCGAAAAGCGCTGGTAGGCGGAAAGCACGGTGTTCTTGGCCTCGTCCCAGCCGATGACCGCCTGCGGGGTCTCCGGCAGGGGCGCATTGCGGTCCCAGTGGTTCATCACCTCCATGCCGAGCCAGCGCGCCTTCATCGCATAATAGCGATGCGACAGGCGCGGATAGGCGTCGCGAACCGCGGCGGCGAGTGCATCCACCACGCTGCGTTCGACGCGGTTGGCGAGATGGCGGGAATCGGCAATATCCTCGAAGCCCCGCCAGCGGTCAGAGATCTCCTTGTCCTTGGCCAGCGTGTTGGTGACCAGCGTAAAGACGCGCAAATTCTTGCGGAAGGTCGTGGCCAGCGCCTCGGACGCCCGGCGGCGCACCTCGCTGTCTGCGTCCTGCAGGCGATTGAGCGCCGGCTCCAGCGTCAGCTCCTCGCCGTCGACGTCGAAGCGCAAATCGGTCATCGTCTCGTCGAACAGGCGGTTCCAGGCCCCGCGCCCGGTGATCGATTTTTCATGGAAGAGCTGCTCGATGCGGTCTTCGAGCTGATAGGGCTTGTCCTTGCGCAGATCGAGCACCCAGGGCCGGTAATGGGCGAAGGCCGGATCGGCGGCGAGTGCGTTTTCGATCGCGCCATCGTCGATGAGGTTCAGCTCGAGCGCGAAAAACAGCAGGTGGGCGCTGGCATCGGTCATCTTTTCCTGGATGTCGCCATAGAGCTTGGCGCGCTGCGGATCCGACGTGTTGCCGGCATAGACAAGCCCGGCATAGGAGACGATGCGGCCGATCAGCTCCTCCAGCGCTTCATAGGCCTGAAGCGCCTCGCCAAGCCTGCCGGCGCTGCCACGCCCGGCCTCGGCGGCGAGCGTGCCTTTCCAACGGCTCTCGAAGGCGATGGCATCGGCGGCGGCCTTGGCGATGTCGCGCTTCAACTCGGGCGCTTCCATGCCCGAATAGAGATCGGCCAGATTCCATTCCGGCAGGTCGCCAAGCTCCGCCACGCCCTGACCGGGCGCCGCCGCCAGCTTTCGAGCAAAAACCATGCGCATTGCCGATCCTCCCAGACACGAAAATTCGAGGAAACGAGAAGCCGGTCAAATCCTAAGGAATTCATTCACCGGGTTTTTTGAAAGCTTATTTAGAACCCTGTGCCAAGATGATCCATAGGGCGCATTCTCGGGCGGGCACGGTCGGATCAGTCATGGCAGCTTCCATACTCATAGTCGATGACGATCCCGTGCAGCGCAGGCTGCTCGAGGCGGCGGTGACGAAATTCGGCCACACCGCGATCGTCGCCGATGGCGGCGAGGCGGGTCTCGAGTTTGTCGACGGACCCAATGCGCGCGACGTGTCGGTGGTCATCCTCGACCTTATGATGCCTGGGCTCGACGGCATCGGCGTGCTGAAGGCGATGCGCGAGCGTGGCATCCACATTCCCGTCATCGTGCAGACCGCGCAGGGCGGCATCGAAACCGTCGTTTCGGCAATGCGTCACGGCGCCTTCGACTTCGTCGTCAAGCCGGCCTCTCCCGACAGGCTGCAGGCGTCGATCGGCAATGCCCTCAAGGTCGAAGCGCTCGAAGGCGAAGTGAAGCGCTCGTCACGGCAGCGCGGCGGCCATCTGACGTTCAAGGACATGATCACTCACAGTCCGGCGATGGATCGGGTGATCCGGCTCGGCCGCAAAGCGGCGGCGTCCAACATCCCGATCCTGATCGAGGGTGAATCCGGCGTCGGCAAGGAACTGGTGGCGCGCGCCATCCAGGGCAGCGGCGACCGCCGCTCGAAACCCTTCGTCACCGTCAATTGCGGCGCCATCCCCGACAATCTGGTCGAATCGATCCTGTTCGGTCACGAAAAGGGCTCGTTCACCGGCGCTACCGAAAAACACACCGGCAAGTTCGTCGAAGCGCATTCGGGCACGCTGTTCCTCGACGAAATCGGCGACCTGCCGCTCGACGTGCAGGTCAAGCTGTTGCGCGCCGTACAGGACGGCGAAGTCGATCCGGTTGGCGGGCGCTCGACCGTCAGGGTCGACATCAGGCTGATCTCGGCAACCCATCGCAACCTGCTGCAGCAGGTCAAGGACGGCAAGTTCCGCGAGGATCTGTTCTATCGTCTGAACGTCTATCCGATCTTCGTGCCGCCATTGCGCGACCGTCGCGACGACATTCCCCATCTGGTCGAGCACTTCATGGAGAAGGTGGCGCCCGCCGATCCGCGCCACCGTCTGCGAGGCATCTCGGCTGCGGCGCTCGCCATGCTGCAGGCCTATGACTGGCCGGGCAATATAAGGCAGCTCGAAAATGCCGTCTTCCGGGCTTCGGTGCTCGCCGAGGGCGACATGCTGACCGAAGAAGAGTTCCCGCAGATCCGGGCGCAGGTCGAGGGCACGGTCAATCTCGATGCGGATATCGCCTCGCCAGAGTCAGGGGGGCCAGCTTCAGGGTGGCCAGCTTCCGGATCGGCTTCGGGCAGCCTGGCGCGTGATAACGTCCCGGCCGCCGTCGGCGCCGCCGCGGCCGAGCCCGACGCGCCGGCCAGACCCCGCTTCGGCACGCTGCGGGCGCTCGACGAGCGCGGCAATGTGCGTGCACTGGCCGACGTCGAACTCGAAATGATCAAGCTCGCCATCGATCACTACAACGGCCAGATGAGCGAAGTCGCCCGCCGCCTCGGCATCGGTCGGTCGACGCTCTACCGCAAGCTCAAGGAATACGGCATCGACCCGGAAACCGGCCGTGTCGAGAGGCTCGCTTCCTGAGTCACAGGGCGAAGCCGGTTCGCATCCGGACATCATTCCACGCAACTGCGCCTCGAAATGATGTGTTCGCCACAGTGTTCACGTATTAAGGCGGACGGTAACAGATCGTGTTTCGAGCTGGCGCCAAAACATGATCTAAACCAGCGGTTTACCAAGATATCCGGCGCAATATTTTTGGCGGGATATCGCCACCGTGTTACCGCATTTCGGCTTCAATAAGCGATGATTAACCATTAGGATCGATATTCGGATGCACACACCACGCATCCGTTTGGTCAAATCCGGGGACAAAACGGCAGCCTGCAAGGCCTTTTGATTTGAACAGAATCGAACGACACGAAAACGGGCGGCATTATCACATGAGCGTCTGGCCGAGATGGCTGGCAGCGGTGATTGTTGCCGTCGGGTTCCTTGCAGCGGCGGCAACCGGCGCCAGCGCCGAGACACGTTCGCTGAAGCTCTATCATCTCCACACGCATGAAAAGGCGGAGATCGTCTACAAGCGCAACGGCCGCTACGACCAGGCGGGCTTGCGAAAGATCAACATCATCCTGCGCGACTGGCGTCGCAACGAGCCGACCAAGATGGATCCGCGACTGCTGGATCTGGTCTGGGAGGCTTATCGGGAGAGCGGCGCCACCGATTACATCCAGGTCGTCTGCGGCTATCGTTCGCCGGCCACGAATTCGATGCTGCGCAGCCGCAGCAGGGGCGTCGCCGAGAAGAGCCAGCACATGCTCGGCAGGGCGATGGATTTCTACATTCCCGGCGTCCCATTGAAGAAGCTGCGTGATATCGGCCTCAGGATGCAGGGCGGCGGCGTCGGCTACTATCCCAGCTCCGGCTCGCCCTTCGTGCATATGGATGTCGGCAATGTGCGCCACTGGCCGGGCATCAGCCGCCAGGAACTGGCGCGCGTGTTCCCCAACGGCAAGACGCTGCATGTGCCGAGCGACGGCAAGCCGCTGCCTGGTTATCAACAGGCGCTCGCCTCCTACAAAGCCCGCAAGGGCGCCGGCGCGCCGGCCATTGAACTGGCCAGCGCAAGCGGCGGCAAAAAATCCCACGGGTTCCTGGCAGCCTTGTTCGGCGGTGGCGACGACGAGGCGGACGACAGCGCCGATGTGGCGATGGCCGAGCCGGCGCCAAAGCCCCGTAACGTGAAGCCGGCGCCGTCCGCCAAGAGCAGCAATCTGCCTGGTATTGCCATCGTGGCGCCTCAGGATGCCAAGCGCGCCGAGATTCCGGAAGTCGCCGATGCTCCGGCGCCTGAACCGGAGAACGACACGCCGGAGACGATCATCGCGGCATTGCCGGCGCGCAGCATTCCGCTGCCGGATTTTGCTCCGCGTCCGAAGACCGACGTCGGCGCTCAGCCGCCTGAAAACGTTCCGTTCGGCGTGGCGGATGCGGCTGGATCGACTGAACAGGCGGTGGCGACCGCGCAAACGCCGGCAAGCGTGGCGCCGGCAAATGTTCCGTTCGGCATGGCAGACGCGTCTGCCGCTGCCGGCCCGGTGCAGGTCGCGGCAAACAACATTCCCGTGCCGAGCTGGCGGCCCGATCATTCGCTGCCGGCCGACCTGTCGCCGGCGGGTCTTGCGCCGCAGGACAAGCAAGTGTTGCTGGCGCTGGCGAGTGCGGCAGAGCGGAGCAACACCGCCACCGACGCATTCTCGGTATTGCCGTCGGCGCGGCCCGACACTTCCCAGCCCGACGAGGTCAAGGCCGTTCTGGAAAGGGTCAGCGCGACCGACGAATACAAGGTCGCGTCGCTTTCCGAGCAAGCATCGGTGTTCGAGGAACCGGCTAGCGACGACCGGGCATCGAACGACGGGGCATCGCCGCGCGAGGCCATCGTTGCCCGCCCGGCCGGCTCCGATCCGGCTGCCGTCATCGGTGCAGGCGTGAAGACCACACGCAAGGAACCCAGGGCAACCGCCCGCGACCTGAAACCCGGCCCCAAGCCGGTGGTGGTCGCCGCCGCGCCGCAGGCCGCCCGTTGGGCGCTGCACAGCGGTGAGTATGTAGCAACCGTTTCAGATGCGACAACGGCGCCGCGCTACGCCTACGACTTCGTCCGTACGGCGCCGAGCGAGGTCTATACGGTAGGCTTCCAGCCGGGCAACGAGATGGCCGACGCCAACCGGTTCACCGGCAAGGCCGTCAAGTTCATGTCGGTGGCACGCTTCAAGACCGAGTAGGCCGCGCTCGGCACCTCGCGCGGCTGCCTCCACACCGGCACTGGCTTCCTTCATCCCGGGATGCTAACCAGCGGTCAGCGTTCTCCCGCTTCGTCTAATGGTAGGACAGCGCCCTTTGAAGGCGTGAATCGTGGTTCGAGTCCATGAGCGGGAACCAGCCGGGGAACCAGATCGGCCAAAAATCGGCGGCGACTTTGATGCAGAAGATGCTAGCGCCCGAGCTTGCTTGCCGCGCGTGCCAAGGCTTCGATCTCCTCCCATTTGCCGGCCTTGACCAGATCGTCCGGCGCCACCCAGGAACCGCCGACGCAGATGACGTTGGGCAGGCTGAGATAGTCGGCGGCGTTCTTGCCGGTGATACCGCCGGTCGGGCAGAATTTCACG
This sequence comes from Mesorhizobium sp. M0136, assembly GCF_040322515.1. Lineage (NCBI taxonomy): Bacteria > Pseudomonadati > Pseudomonadota > Alphaproteobacteria > Hyphomicrobiales > Phyllobacteriaceae > Mesorhizobium > Mesorhizobium sp. M0136. Next base: position 140,105 of record NZ_JAMYTP010000009.1, on the reverse strand, counting down.
TCGGCAAGCGGCGAGGCGAAAGCCTTGAGCGAGGCAATGCCGCCAGACTGTTCGGCCGGGAAGAATTTCAGAAAGCGCAGGCCGGCTTCGCGCGCGGCCATGACCTCTCCCGGCGTGATGGCGCCGGGCAGCAACGGCACATCGCTGTCCTTGGCTGCCGCGAGAAGCTCGCGAGTGATGCCGGGGCTGACGATGAATTTCGAACCGGCGGCCGCCGCCTCGCCGAACTGGCGGGCGTCCAGGATGGTGCCGGCGCCGACGACGGCGTTTTCGACCTCGCCCGCCACCCGGCGGATCGCCTCTAGCGCGTCGGCGGTGCGCAGCGTAATCTCGATCGCCGGCAGGCCGCCGCGGGCCAGCGCCCGGGCCAGCGGCACCGCGTCGGCAAGATTGGCGATCTTCAGCACCGGTATGACCGGCTGGCCGTTGAGGAGCGACAGGAGCTTTTCGGTCGTGCTGGGCATTCGTCTTCATCTCCTCGGTTGATCAAGTCGACCGGTTAGCAGAAGGCGATTTTTCTGTCCACGAAACGCGGCGTGTCGCGATGTCACGCGTGGCGTTCGAAACCTCCTCAGTCAGACCACTCCAGGCTCTGCCTTGATCCGGCTGTCGTGAGCGTTTAGTGGCTTGGTGATGACACTGCCCAGCCAAGCCTTCCGCGTTGCCGCGCTTTACCGCTTCGCCCGGCTCGACACCTTCGAGGTGCTGCGCGCGCCGCTTGCTGCCTTCTGCTGCGCGCGGGGCATCAAAGGCACGCTGCTGTTGGCGCGTGAGGGCATCAACGGCACGGTCGCCGGCAGTGAAACGGCAATCGCCGCGCTCATCGATCATCTCGAATCCATCGACGGTCTCGCCGGCCTCGAGATCAAATTCAGCAGCGCCGCAACGATGCCGTTCCACCGCATGAAGGTGCGGTTGAAGCGCGAGATCGTCACCATGGGCGTGGACAATATCGATCCGGCGGCAGGTGCAGGCACCTATGTCGCGCCGGCCGACTGGAACGCACTGATCTCGGATACGGACACCATCGTCATCGACACGCGTAACGCTTACGAGGTGTCGCTCGGCACCTTCAAGGGCGCTGTCGATCCCGCCACCACCAGCTTCCGCGAATTCCCGACCTGGGTCGAGCAGCATCGGCATGAACTCGACGGGCGCAAGGTCGCCATGTTCTGCACCGGCGGCATACGCTGCGAGAAGGCGACGGCCTATGTGAAGTCGCTCGGTTTGGAGCATGTGTTCCACCTCAAGGGCGGCATTCTGAAATATCTCGAGGATGTGCCCGCAGAACAGAGCCTCTGGCAAGGCGAATGCTTCGTCTTCGACGAGCGCGTTTCGGTATCGCACGGGCTGGTCGAAGGCGAGGCCGAACTCTGCCGCGCCTGTCGGCATCCGCTAGCCGCGGAAGACCGGCTGTCGCCGAGATATGCTACCGGCGTTTCATGCCCGCATTGCTTCGATGCCCGCTCGGACGAAGATCGCGCCCGTTACGCCGAGCGCCAGCGCCAGGTCGAGTTGGCGCAAGCACGCGGCGCCCGCCACATCGGAAGTTAGCTCACGTGAAGCAACTTCACGTCAAGCAACAGAGAAGCGATCGATGACCCACAGCCATGTCCCGTCGTTCTGCTGGCGCGCGACCTCGGTGGTGATCGTGCCGTCGGGAAGCCGGGTCGAGGTGAGCGCCAGGTCGCCATTGATGACAGCCGGACGCTGATCTCCGGATTGAAATTTTCGGCCGGTTGCGGCGATCTCCGCGAACAGCGCCCGGATGGCTTCGCGGCCGAACGTCAGCTGTCCGCCACCGCTGTCGATGACTGCATGCGGCTCGAAAAGCGCGGCCATGCCGTCAATGTCTCCGATCCATTGCCGTGAAATCAGCAGGCGCTCCAGTTCCTGGGGGTCGCGTGCCGGCTGGCGGTCTGTGTCATCGGTCATGCCAGGCTCCTTCCAAGCGACATGCCGCGACACTACCCGAAGTCGAGGGCGGTTTCGACACATCCCATGTCCACAGCGCCGCGTGTTTTTTTGGGCGCGGCAGGAGGCTGCAGCACTTTGAGTTCCGCGTGAAATCCCAGCAGATGTCGGTGCGGGGTCATGCGTGGCAGCGGGTAAAAGGATGCACCCGTCATTGTAATGTCAAACTGCGGGACCTAGGTCTTCGACGTCCAAACCTGCCCGCGCACCTTCGGCCGGGCCAATTCTGGAGGCATAGATGTTCGATCCCAAGAAGCTCCTCGACGATCTGCTCGGCTCGCAAATTCCTGGCACCGGATCGACCGTCCGCGACAAGGCCGGGCAGGCGGTGCAGATGGCCAAGGACAATCCGCTTGCCGCCGGTGCGCTCGCCGCGGTGCTGCTCGGAACCGGCCCAGGCCGTCAGGTCACCGGTGCGGCGGTGAAGCTTGGTGGGTTGGCTGCGATTGGCGGCCTCGCCTACAAGGCCTACCAGAACTACAAGAACGGCAACGCGCCGGCCGAGACGCAAGCTGCAGGCGAACCGGAATTGCTGCCGCCGCCGGCCGATACCGCCTTCCATCCGTCGCAGGCGCCGCAGGGTGAAGACGAATTCACGCTGACGCTGGTCAGGGCGATGATCTCGGCGGCGAAGGCCGACGGCCACGTCGATGACGAAGAGCGGCAGAAGATCGCCGGCAAACTCAGCCTCGCCGGCGTCGGCGCCGAAGCGGAGAAATTCCTGATGTCGGAACTGGAGGCGCCGCTCGATCTGGATGTGCTGATCGCCGGGGCCAAGACCGATGCACAAAAGCTGGAACTCTACACCGCCTCGCGTCTTGCCATCGATCCGGACACGCGGGCCGAACGCGGCTATCTCGACCTGCTTGCCGGCCGTCTCGGCCTGCCGGATGCACTGGTCGACCATGTCGAGGCGACGGTGACGGCGGCGAAGGTGCCGGCAGCGGGCAGCACAGCCAAGCCGGTCGCAGGCTCGCGCTGGTAGCTCGAAAGAGGAAGCCTGGGAACTCGGCGCCGTTGGCGTTAGCTTCTCGTTAACCGCGGAAGCGCATGATTTCAGGCAGTCGGATCGGCTTTCCTCCTCCCATGCCCGGTTCGGATCAGCGGCGGTCGCCAACGGCCGCCCTTTTTGTGAGCACAGGCTTTGGGCCGGCTTGCCATGTTTCCCGCCATTTGCGATGGCTCATCCCTTTCAGGGAGTACAGCCATGACCGACTATAAAACCGCCATCGTCACCGGCGCCGGCACGGGCATCGGCAAGAGCGTCGCCACAGCGCTGCTCAAGGCCGGCTGGAACACGGTCTTCTGCGGTCGCCGCAAGCCGGTGCTGGAGGATGCGATCGCCGCGGCCGGGCCGACGCAGGCCAAGGCATTGACCTTCGCCTGCGACATCAGCAAGGCCGATCAGGTCGACGATCTGTTCGAGACGGTGGCTGCGGCTTTCGGGCGCGTCGACCTGCTCTTCAACAATGCCGGCACGAGCTACAAATCGACATTGATCGACGACATCCCGGTCGAAGTGTGGAACGACATCGTCGGGGTCAATCTCACCGGCTCGTTCCTGTGTGCTCGCGCCGCGTTCGGCGCCATGCGCAGGCAGCAGCCGATGGGCGGCCGCATCATCAACAACGGCTCGGTATCGGCCTATGCGCCACGACCGGGCTCGGCGCCCTATACGGCGACCAAGCACGCCATCACCGGGCTGACCAAGACGCTGGCGCTGGACGGCAGGCCCTTCGACATTGCTTGCGGCCAGATCGACATCGGCAACGCGCTGACCGACATGGCGCAAGCGATGACGGTCGGCGTGCCGCAAGCCAACGGCACCATTGCCGCCGAAGCGGTGATGGATGTCGAGCGCGTCGCCGATGCGGTCCTCCATATGGCCAGCCTGCCGCTCGACGCCAACGTGCTGTTCATGACCGTGATGGCGACGAAGATGCCATTTGTCGGGCGGGGCTAAATTAGTCTCACCCGGTGAAATCAGGGCCGGGTGACCGGAAGCGGCACGCCGGGTAAATATAGCGAAATCGGGCGGATTTCGTAGACGGCGGTCGGATTGACGCGGCGAAGGTCGCGCGCAATGTCGATAGCGGCGTCACGGTTGGCACAGTCGACAACATAGAGTCCCAGCAATTGTTCCTTGGTCTCGGCGAAGGGGCCGTCGATAACCATTCCGGTGCCTGGCCCGCGCAAGGTGCAGGCGTCTTGTGTCGCGCCGAGCCGGGCCGCAGGCCCAAGGGTGCCTTGACGGTAGAGCCGATCGTTGATCTGGAGAAGATCGGTCATCAGCGCCGCATCCTGCTCAGGCGTCAGCGCCGTGATCGCTTCTTCCTCGTGATAGGCAAGAATGGCATAGAACATCTGGCGTCTCCTTTCGTCGTCCTCACTTCGCCAGGAACGCCTCGATCCGCTCCAGCGCGCGCAGGATGTTCTCTTCGGAATTCGCGTAGGACAGCCTGACATAGCCTTCGCCGAGAATGCCGAAGTCGGGGCCGCCGATCAGCGCCACGCCGGCATCCTCGAGCAGCGCCGAGGCGAGCTTCTTGGCCTTCCAGCCGGTCTTGGAAACATTGGGAAAGGCATAGAAGGCGCCTTTCGGCGTGATGCATGAAACGCCCGGCAAGGCATTCAACCCCTCAACCACGACCTTCCTGCGGCGGTCGAAGGCGCGCATCATCTTGTCGACGTCGTCCTGCGGGCCGTCGATGGCGGCTATGCCGGCATACTGGCTCGGCGCGTTGACGCAGGACCAGCAATTGACCGCCAGCTTGCGCACCTTGTCATAGAGATGCGCGCCCTTGTCGCCGTTCGGCCAGATCGACCAGCCCATGCGCCAGCCGGTCATCGCCCAGGTCTTCGACCAGCCGTTGAGGACGATCAGCCGATTACGGATTTCGGGGAAGGTGAGCAGCGAACAGTGCGTCTCGCCGTCATAGGTCATCACGTCGTAGATCTCGTCGGAGAGGATGGCGACGTCCGGGTGTGCTGCCAGGCCCCTGACCAGCTTCTCGATCTCGGCTCGGGGGGTGACGCCGCCGGTCGGGTTGGCGGGCGAGTTGAGGATCAGCAGCCTGGTCTTCGGGGTGATCAGCGCCAGTGTCTCCGCAGCCGAAAAGGCAAAGCCGTTCTCCTCGCGCATCGGGACCGGGATGGGGGCAGCGCCAGTGAACTCGATCATCGAGCGGTAGATCGGAAAGCCGGGATCAGGATAGAGAATTTCGGCGCCCGGCTCGCCGAACATCAGGATCGCCGCGAACATTGTCGGCTTGCCGCCGGGCAGGATCATCACCGCTTCCGGCGAGACTTCGACGCCGGTGGTGGCCAGTGTGCGGCGTACCACCGCTTCGCGCGTCGCCAGCAGGCCGTTGGCCGGCGTATAGCCGTGATGGCCGTCGCGCAGCGCCTTGATCGCCGCCTCGACGATATGCTGCGGCGTCTTGAAGTCGGGCTGGCCGATGCCGAGATTGACGATGTCGCGGCCTTGATGGGCAAGTGCCGTGGCGCGCGCCAGCACCGCGAACGCATTTTCCTCGCCGAGGCGGTCGAAGGCCGAAATCGTGTGGAGCATTTTTCCCGTCCGTGTGGTTCTTTCAGCGAGCGTGCGTTTTTGTGAGCGTCCGCCCGAAAAAGTCAACGGATCGGAGCTTCGCGTGTCGGAAAATCTCAAGAATTGGCAACCGCGCCCGCGGCCGGAACGCAAGGTGCTGGAGGGACGAACTGTCAGGCTTGAACCGCTCAACGCTGAAAAGCACGGCGACGGCTTGTTTGAAGCATCTTCGGTGCCCGACATAGATGGCCGCTTCGCCTGGCTGCCCGACTACCCACCGCAGACCCGTGCCGCCTTCCAGCCTTGGCTGGACAAGGCCGAAGCCAGCGAGGACCCGCTGTTCTTCACCGTCATCGACAAGGCCAGCGGAAAAATTGCCGGACGCCAGACGCTGATGCGCATCGACGCCGCCTATGGCGTGATCGAGATCGGCAACATCTATTGGGGTCCGCTGATCTCGCGTAAGCCGGCGGCGACGGAAGCGCAGTTCCTGTTCATGAAATACATCTTCGATGAGCTTGGCTATCGCCGCTACGAATGGAAATGCAACAACCGCAACGAGCCGTCGAAGCGCGCGGCGGAACGTTTCGGCTTCAAGTTCGAGGGCATTTTCCGCCAGCATCTTGTGGTCAAGGGCGAAAACCGCGATACCGCGTGGTACTCGATCATCGACAAGGAGTGGCCGGCATTGCGCAGAGCCTATGAGGCATGGCTCGATCCGGCCAATTTCGAGGGCGACGGCCGGCAGAAGCGACGGCTCGAGGATTTTCGCGCTGAGTTCGGCGCCTGACCATGATCCCGAAAAGTGGACGCCGGTTTTCGGATAAGATCATGGTCAAACATGAAGACAGAGCCTCCGTCCCGAGTCTGCCGGGATGGATCAGGCTCTAGCAGGAGCTCATAGATGGCGCATACCCACGACCATGCTGCGCAGGGCCACGACCACAGCCATGGCGCAGGTGATGTGCACGGCTCGACCGACAAGAAGCGCGTGCTGATCGCTGCTTGCTTGACCGCCGGCTTCATGGTTGCGGAGACGCTGGGCGCCATCTTCACCGGCTCATTGGCGCTGCTGGCGGATGCCGGCCATATGCTTGCCGATTGCGTCGCGCTCGGCCTGGCCTGGTATGCCTTTCATCTTGCGAGCCGGCCGGCGACCGTGCGCCTCACCTACGGCTTCGGCCGGGTCAAGACGCTGGTCGCCTACACCAACGGCATCGCCATCTTCGCCATTGCGCTGTGGATCGTCTACGAGGCTTGGGGCCGCTTGCTAGCGCCGGCTCCGGTGCTCGGCGGGCCGATGCTGGTCGTCGCGATCGCCGGCCTGCTGGTCAATCTCGGCTCGTTCTACGTGCTGCACGGCGGCGACCGCGGCAGCCTGAATATGCGCGGCGCCATTTTGCATGTGCTGGGCGATCTGCTCGGCTCGGCGGCGGCGATCGTCGCGGCGCTGGTGATCCTGGCGACGGGCTGGACACCTATCGATCCGATCCTGTCGGTCCTGGTCTCGCTGCTGATCCTGTCCACGGCCTGGTCGCTGATGCGCGAGGCTGCGCACGTCCTGCTCGAAGGCGTGCCTGCAAGCCTCGACCGCGACCTGATCGCGAGGGACATCGAAGGCTCGATCAAGGGCGTGCGCGAGGTGCATCACATGCATGTCTGGTCGCTCGACGGCTCCAGCAACATGGCGACGTTGCATGCCTGCCTCAACGACGGCGTCGACGCGCATATGGCGGTAAGCGCGATCAAGAAGCGGCTTGCGGCGGAACATGGCATAGCCCATGCCACGGTCGAACCGGAATTCGGTCAATGTGCAGACAGACATGAGCATGATGAGCACGAGCATGCGCATGACACGGCACCGCACCGCGGCCATTATCACTGACTTCGGGAGTTCTGGGCATTGGCAACGATCGACATGAACTCTCGCCGCCCTGGCGCCGCGTGATGGACCGCGACACCCGCAATGCGGCGATCGGCGCCGCCTGGGTTTTGCTGCTGTTCGGCATCGCAGCCTATAATCTTCCAACAGTGATGCTGGCGGTCGGCAAGATCTCGACGGTTCTTGCCGGCATCGTCGCGGCGATCTTCATGGTGGCAATCTTCGTCGTGTTCTGGCTGCGTAGCCGCAGCCAGCGCAAAAAGGGAAAGTGACATGCGCATTCTGATTACCGGCGCGGCAGGCATGGTCGGCCGCAAACTCATCGCCAGGTTGGCCAAGGACGGGGCGCTCGGCGGCCGCAAGATCGCCGCGCTCGATCTTCACGATATAGTGCCGCCGCAAGCGCCGGTGCTCGAAGGTGTCAGCATTACCCCCCACACCGGCGACCTTGCCGCACCGGGAGCGACCGCAAATCTGGTCGCGCTGCGCCCCGACGTGATCTTTCATCTCGCCGGCGTGGTGTCGGGCGAGGCGGAGGCCAATTTCGATCTCGGCTACCGCGTCAATCTCGACGGCACAAGGGCGCTGTTCGATGCCATAAGGCTGGCGGGATTTGCGCCGCGCGTCGTCTTTACCTCGTCGATCGCCGTGTTCGGCGCACCGTTTCCCGACGTCATTCCGGACGAGTTCCACCCGACGCCGCTGACCTCCTATGGCACGCAGAAGCTGATCGGCGAGGCGCTGCTTGCCGACTATACGCGGCGCGGTTTCTTCGACGGCATCGGCATCAGGCTGCCGACCATCTGCGTCAGGCCGGGAAAGCCGAACAAGGCGGCCTCGGGGTTCTTCTCCGGCATCATCCGCGAGCCGCTGAGCGGCCATGAAGCGATCCTGCCGGTGCCGCGCTCCGTCGTCCACACACACGCCAGCCCGCGTTCGGCGGTGAATTTCCTGATCCATGCGGCTCAGATCGACGGTGCCGCCGTCGGACCGCGCCGCAACCTGACGATGCCGGGCGTCGCCGTCAGTGTCGGCGAGCAGATCGAAGCGCTGGAACGTGTCGCCGGCGCCAAGGCGGTCAAACTGATCCGCGAGGAACCCGACGAGACGATCTGGGCGATCGTCAAGGGCTGGCCGACCCGCTTCGAGGCGCGGCGCTCGAGGGAGCTTGGCTTTGCCGCCGAAACGAACTTCGACGAGATCATACGCGTCCATATCGAGGACGAGTTGGGCGGCAATATCCCTAGTTAAAGCGCCCCGATCGGACGCAACGAGGTCAGGCGCCAGTCAGGCTGGCCGAAAGCAGCAGCAGTCCGAACAGGAAGACGAAGGCGGCGCCGCCGATCTCGACGAAGGAATGGATGCGGTTGCCCATGCGGCCGTCGCCGGCAAAATACACCGCCCAGTTCTTCGCGGTCACCGCAATCGTCGCCAGAGCCGAGACGGTGATTGCGGTGCCGAGGGCCATGGCCAGCACCGACAGGATGCCGCCGAACCATAGCCCGTTCAGCAAGGCGAAGCTCAGCACGATCAGCGCGCCGGAGCAGGGGCGGATGCCGACGGCAGCGACAGCCGACCAGGCCGTGCGCCAATCGAAGCGATCGCCGGAAAGCAGCGCCGGGTCGGGCGCATGCGAGTGGCCGCAGGTCTCGCAGACCTCGCCCGCCGCATGGCTGTGGTGATCGTGCGCAGCATGGGCGTGGTCGTGTGCGCCGTGGTCATGATGGTCGTGCGCATGGTCGTGATCGTCATGTGCATGAAGCGCGTGGGAATGTGCCGCATGGGCATGCGCGGAATGTGAATGGCCGGCATGTGAATGGCCGGCATGGGCAGCCGAGAGGCTGTAGCCGGGGCTTGCGCCGAACAGGCGAAGGATGGCCGGGCCGGCCTTGCGCCAAAGCAGCCAGGCGCCGAACAGGGTGACGAAGACATAGCTCATGATTTCGAGGAACCATGCGGCGTCGGTCATCGATATCGCGGTGCCGCGCAACACGAAATAGGCGAGCAGCATCACCACGATCGCAGTCAGCGCCTGCAGCAGGGCCGAGACGAAGGACAGCATGATGCCGCGCTTGAGCGCCACCTCATTGGCCACCATGTAGGACGAGATCACCGCCTTGCCGTGACCGGGGCCGGCGGCGTGGAAAATGCCATAGGCAAAGGACAGGCCGATGAGCAGCCACAGCCTGCTGCCATCCTGGCGCATCGCCTTCATCGCGCCGGCAAGCGCATGATAGAATTCCTGCTGGCGCAGATTGATCCACATCAGGATGTGGGCGAACGGGCCGGTGGCGGTTGGAGCCATGCCGTCATTGGTGCCGATGCCCAGCGAACTCTGGGCGTGGGCGGAGCCGAGAAAGTGCGTCATCACAAAGGCGGCGGCCAGAAGACCGAATGCCAAACGCAGGGACGGTTTCGCCACTGGATCTATCCTTCCGGCTGACAGGTCAGTTCGAGCTTGGTGGCAAAGATCTTGCTCATGTCGGTGCCTGTCGGATCGTTGAAGAAGGCCTCGGTCAGGGTCTTCTGGTTCTCGGCGATCGCCTCGTCCGGGTTGGGGCGGACAACCTTGCTGGTGCAGGCCGGCGGCAAGCCATCGACCTGCAGATTGGCATCCTCGGTGAAATCGATCGCGGTGTAGAAGGTCGGATCGTAGACGCCGATATCTATCTTGCCGCTCAGTTTGATCGGCACCTTCGGTTCGGATTCAAACAGGATGATCAGCTGGTCATTATCGAAATTGGCCATCAGATGCGGCGGCGGGGTCATTGCCACGTCCTTGCCGTCGACGGTGACGAGCTGGAAGTAGTTGAATTCGGCAAGCGAGGCATGGACGGTGTCGGCAACATCCTTCAGCTCCTTGTCGTCGAGCTTCAGGTCGGAATTCTTGTCGAACTCCATCATCACCGTGCTCGAAAACAAATCGTCGAACCGCCAGACATGGCGCAATGCCTTCACAGTTTGGTGATCCGGGCCCAGGACCACTTCGAGGCGGGCTTCGGCGAAGACGTGGGGATGCACCTCAGCCGGTCCGACGGCGGCAAACGTCGCGGTCAAGGCCGAAGCCAGCATGATGGCTTGCTGTTTCAGGTGCATTCTCGGTTGCGATTCAATCGGCTTCGGTGAATTGCCGACAGTTACCAGAAAGGGGGCGAAAATGGGACCGCAAGGCGGCTGAAAGCTCATGCGCTGTCCAGCGCCTTGAACCACTGCACCAGGAAGTCGACGAAAACGCGAACTTTCGCAGGCAGATAGCGCCGGTGCGGATAGACGGCGAAAATGCCGCCGCCGGGCAGGATGCGGTCATCCAGCGCAGTCACCAGCTTGCCGCTTTCGATGTCGGGCGCGGCGATGAAATCCGGCAGGATGGAAAACCCCAAGCCCGCCACGGCGGCCGCCCTTGCCGTCATCGGGCTGTTGACCTCCATCGGGCCGGAGACCGAAACACTCACCGTATCGCCACTGTCGCCCTTGAAAGGCCAGTTGGTCAACCAGCGGCCATTGGTGTCGATAATGCAAGGCACACGGGCCAGATCCTGCGGCCTGACCGGCATGCCGTGCTTGGCGATCAGTTCGGGAGACGCGCAAAGCCGCACCGAAAACGGCGCCAGGCGCCTGGCGATCAACGAGGAATTTTCCAGCCGCGAAATGCGCACCGCCAGATCGAAGCCCTCCTCGACCAGATCGACGAAACGGTCGTCGAGTTGAACGTCGAGTATGATATCGGGATGCTGCTTGGCGAAGTCGATCAGCGACTGGCCGATCGGCGCGTCGGCGAAAGTGCGCGGCGCCGATAGCTTGATCCTGCCGCGCACGTCGCCGGAGGATTCGCGCACCGCATCGGCAAGGCTGTCGACCTCGCGCACGATCTCCGAGGCGCGCCGGTAATAGGTGTGGCCCGCCTCGGTCAGGGAGAACTGCCTGGTGGTCCGGTTGAGCAGCAGCGCGCCGAGTTCGTCCTCCAGTTCGCGCACATATTTTGACAGCAGCGCCTTGGAGCGGCCGATCTTGCGCGCCGCCGCCGAAAAGCCTTCGGCCTCGACCACGTCGATGAAGGCGCGCATGCGGGTCAGCGTATCCATGTCATGCGCCTCCTTGGTGGCCTGAAAGGATGCGGGCGGCCAGCGCAATCAACTGCCGGTCGCTGTTCTTCGGACCGAGCAGCGAAAGCCCGAACGGCGCCCCGTCGACCTTGCCGAGCGGCAGCGTGATCTGCGGAAAGCCAGACAGGCCGGAAAGACACAGCAATCTCAGCGCGCGCTCGCGATAGGCCTGCAAATCGTCGAATGACGCGGCCTTGAGCGGCGCGGCACCCGGAGCGGTCGGCAGCACAAGAACGCCGTCCTCGCCAAGCAGGCCGGCAAGCTCGAGGCGAACCGAAACGCGCCGTTCCCTTTCGCGATGCGCGGTTGCCGCGCCGATGGTCGCGCCATGCTCGAAACGCTCCTTGACACCGGGTCCGAGCATGCGGTCGCCGCCGGCGATCCAGGCGCCGTGACTTTGCCAGGCTTCATAGCCTTGCAGCTTGCGGAAGCACCAATAGAGGTCGTCGGTGGAATGCGACAGCGGGCCGACGGTGCGCGGAGCGCCCAGCACGGACGCGACACTGCGGATCATCGAGCGATATTCCGCAGCTTCCAGCGTGCCGAGCACGAGGCCGTCCAGCGCATCGAGGGCGATGGGGCGCCTCAGTTCGTGGCGATGCGGATCGTCGCCGAGCAGCAGCGTGCCGACCTTTTCGTAGATGACGATGTCGCTTGCGAACCAGCCGAACGTGTCCAGCGAAGGCGCCAGCGGCATGGCGCCGTCGAGCGAGATGCGGCCATGCGTCGTCCTCAGGCCGATCAGGCCGCAGAAGCTTGCCGGCGCTCGGATCGAGCCGCCGGTGTCCGATCCGGTTGCAATGTCGGCCAGCCCGCCGGCGACTGCCGCGGCAGAACCAGAGGACGAGCCGCCGGTGACGCGGTCGGGTGCTGTCGGGTTGACGGGCGGCGGGAAATGCGCGTTCAACCCAAGCAGGGAAAATGCGAGTTCGTCGGTCTGCGTCTTGCCGACGAAGCGCGCCCCCGAATCAAGCAGCGCCTGGACGGCCGGCGCGGTCGCCATCGCCGGTGAAGCGTCCCGGTACTTCTGCGGGTTGCCGCAGCCGGTGCGGTAGCCGGCGACGTCGAAGATGTCCTTGACGGCCAGCCGCAAGCCGGCAAGCGGGCCGGATTGCGCATTGGCTACAGGGATTGGATCAAGGTCGAGAAAAGCGTTCAGCGGGCCGCGAGTGCCTGTCATGCGTTCGATATCCGGATGTGCTTGCCGCAGCATTTTTCTTCTGGTTGCCGCAGCATTGTTCGATGCCACAAATTTTACAACCTGCCATACGATTTTTATTGATTGTGAAATCTTTCGATCTTATATCGCGCTTGCCCAAAGTCGCACGTGCCTGTGGGTGTCCGCCGATCCTCGAATGGTGAGGGCAATCGGTAAGGTAACTGGAGCCAACCCCTCCAGTCGGTTTAGCGGCCAACCGCCAACCGAGGACACCTTGAAGCAACGACGGTGCGGGCCTTTCTGGTGTTCTGCCGGTCGTCCAAAGACCGGGGTTACTGAAGAGGCACACCTTCATTGCCGGCAGTGCGGACGGGTCTCCCATCCAAGCCAAGGCAGACAAAGCGAACCGAGGCCGGGCAAGGCCAAGGTTCACCGCCGCGAGACGGCGCTTCATGGTTCCGGGGTCTCCACCGGCTGGTTCCATGGATTTGACGTCCCGCCTTTGTCCACCGCGTGTTCGCGAGGCCGAGAGCCTGCGTCCGCAAGCCTTTGTGCGCGCCGAAAGGCGCTGATGGAGAGACCCGATGGCTACCCAGCGCATCCTTGACTTTCTCGCCACCCGACGTCCAAACGGCCCGTGCCTCGTCGTCGACCTCGATGTCGTGCGCGACAATTTCCGCGCCTTCGAGAAGGCGCTTCCCGATTCCAAGATCTACTATGCGGTGAAAGCAAATCCGGCGCCGGAAATCCTGCGCCTGCTTGCTGCGATGGGCTCGTCCTTCGACACCGCTTCCGTTGCCGAAGTCGAGATGGCGATGGACGCCGGTGCGCCGGCGGACCGCATCTCCTTCGGCAACACCATCAAGAAGGAGCGCGACATCCAGCGCGCCTACCAGCTCGGCATCCGGCTGTTTGCGGTGGACTGCGTCGAGGAAGTCGAGAAGATCGCACGTGCTGCTCCCGGCGCCCGTGTGTTCTGCCGCGTCCTGACCGACGGCGAGGGCGCCGAATGGCCGCTGTCGCGCAAGTTCGGCTGTGTGCCGGCGATGGCGGTCGACGTGCTGCGCCATGCCAAGGCGCTCGGCCTCGACGCCCATGGCGTGTCGTTCCATGTCGGCTCGCAGCAGACCGACCTGACTGCCTGGGATCGCGCGCTCGCCGATGCCAAGAAGGTGTTCGCGACGCTGGCCGACGAAGGCATCGTGCTGAAGATGGTCAATATGGGCGGCGGCTTCCCGACCCGCTATCTCAGGGATGTGCCGGTGGCTCAGGCCTATGGCCAGGCGATCTTCTCGGCGCTCAGGAAGCATTTCGGCAACGCCATCCCCGAGACGATCATCGAGCCGGGCCGCGGCATGGTCGGCAATGCCGGGGTGATCAAATCGGAGGTCGTGCTGATCTCGAAGAAGGCCGACAACGACAATGTGCGCTGGGTGTTCCTCGACATCGGCAAGTTCGGCGGTCTCGCCGAGACAATGGACGAGGCGATCCGCTATCCGATCGTCACCGCGCATGACGGCAGCGAGACCGCGCCTTGCGTGCTCGCCGGCCCGACCTGCGATTCGGCCGACGTGATGTATGAAAAGACGCCGTATCCGCTGCCCTTGTCACTGACCATCGGCGACGAGGTGCTGATCGAGGGCACCGGCGCCTACACGACGACCTACGCCTCGGTCGCCTTCAACGGCTTCGAGCCTCTCCGATCCTACGTGATCTGAAGGCTTCGGCCCTCAGATCACCCCGAGGTGGGCGCCTTTCGCCTGCCCGGGTTCGCCTGTGGAACAGATCTCCGCTCGTGAAGGATCGCGGAAATGGACATTGTAGATTTCATTGTTGAAGGCGCCTGGCTGGTCTCCCCCCTTGAGGGGGAGATGGCCGCGAAGCGGCCAGAGGGGGTCGGTTCGGCTGCGTCGACCTCTCTTGGACTGTGCGGGGCCAGCGCTTCACGCGCGGCAACCCCCTCTGTCGCCTTCGGCGACATCTCCCCCTCAAGGGGGGAGATAACCGGCGCTTTTGCGATCGTCGCCGAAACTGCGGCAGATATTGCATCGCGCGAGGCTTTGCTCGATCGCGCCATGGGACCGAAGCGCCGGAAAAAGTCGTCGGAAAAGCTGCGGCGCGGCCGCCGGCCTTCGGAGGGGCTGGCCTTTGTCGCGCGCGACGCGTCGGGCACTGTTGCCGGCACCGTGCGGCTGTGGGACGTGGCGCTGGGCGAGGGCGGCAAGGCAGCGCTGCTGCTCGGTCCGCTTGCGGTCGATCCGGCGCTGAAAAATGCCGGCATCGGCTCGGCGCTGATGCGCCATGCCGTCACTGAGGCCGAGCGGCTTGGCCATGCGGCGATCCTGCTGGTCGGCGACGCGCCCTATTACGAGCGCTTCGGGTTTTCGGCCGCAAAGACCGGCTCGCTGGCCATGCCGGGCCCTTACGAGCGGCACCGCTTGCTGGCGCTGGAACTGGTGGAAGGCGCGCTCGACGGCGCGCAAGGCACGCTGAAGGCGGCCGGGCGCAAACTGAAGGCACAGCGGCTGCCGCTCGCTGCGTGACGGATCAGAAACAAGCCGCCCATTGCACGGCGGCTTGTTTTCATCCCGGACCGGAGTGGATCAGCCGATCAGCTGGCTGAGCGCCATGGCGACGCTCATGTCGCCTTCGACCTTTATCTTGCCGGACATGAAGGCCATGGTCGGGTTGAGATCGCCTGAGATCAGCGAGTCCAGATCGTCGAGTGACAGCTTTATCGTGCAATCGGCCGGCGCATCGGTGGTCGAGACATCGGCGCCGTCGATGACGATGACGCCGTCGCTGCCGGTGTCGAACTTCACGGAGCGATCGAACCCGGCACTCGCCACGCGCGCGCTGATCTTGTCGGCAATTTCCTGAACGCCCATGGCGGTTCTCCTCGTCTCATTGCGTTTGTCGCACATTGGCACTTCGACCCGGGACTCTTCGATCTGGCCGAAGTCGCCGTCTTGCGCATTTCGCGATCACGGTCGCCGGCGCATATAGCTTCGGGTTGACGTTTACGTCAACGCGGCTCCCCGAGATGAAGATGGGCTTTATCGCCGCAGCATCACGCGGGCATGACACCTTGGGGGCGCTCATGTTGCCATGCGATGCCGCCGGGCGTATCAGGCACCACTCCCCCTTGGATATCGGCGAGCCGCCCGGTGCTTTCCAGAAAAGAACCGCCCAGAAACGAACCGCAAGTCTATGCCCGCCGGTTGCGCGCGGTGCTGATCAGATCTATCCCGCTGCTCGAGGCACGCGGCATTGCCGTGGTCATTCTGGCGGCCCTGGTCGGGATGATGGCGGGTGCGCTGGTCACCGGCATGAGCGGACTGGTGCAGGTCCTGCATGGGCTTATGTTCGGCGTTCAGCCCGGCGGTCGGCTTTCGGCGATGTTTTCGCTGCAAAGGCCGGAGCAGGCGCTGATACCGGTCATCGGCGGCATCCTGCTCGGGCTGACGGTGATCTGGCTGAGAAAGCGGAAGTTCCGCACGCCGGTCGATCCGATCGAAGCCAATGCACTTTACGGCGGCCGCATGTCGCTGACCGATACCTTCATCATCGCCGGGCAGACGATGATCTCGAGCGGCTTCGGCGCTTCGGTCGGGCTCGAGGCCGGCTATACGCAGGTGGGTTCGGGCCTGGCGTCGCGGCTGGCGCGCTTGTTCAGGCTGCGCCGCAACGATGTCCGCATCCTGGTCGGCTGCGGTGCCGCCGGCGCGATCGCCGCCGCTTTCGACGCGCCGCTGACCGGCGCCTTCTACGGGTTCGAGCTGGTCATCGGCATCTACTCGGTCGCCAATGTCGCGCCGGTAATGGCCGCCGCGATCTCAGCCTCGCTGACCGCCGAGATGTTCGGCGGCGTGCCGTTTCCGCTGGAGCTCGCCGGTCTGCCGGCGCTCACCGTCAGCCAGTATTTGCCGTTCATGCTGCTCGGGCTTCTGGGGGGCGGCGCTTCCATCGCCATCATGCATCTGGTGAGCATGATCGAGCGCGTCTTTGCCCGGCTGTCGATCGACGCCTCGCTGCGGCCAGCTATCGGCGGCGTGATGGTCGGGCTGATGGGCCTGGTCACGCCACAGGTCCTGTCCAGCGGCCATGGCGCGCTGCACCGCGAATTCGCGATGAATTACGGGCTGGCCGCGGTGGCCAGCGTCTTCGTGCTGAAGCTGGCGGCGTCGGCGATCTCGCTCGGCTCCGGCTTCCGAGGCGGCCTGTTCTTTGCCTCGCTGTTCCTCGGCGCGCTGCTCGGCAAGATGTTTGCCGGCGCTATGGCATTCGTCTCGCCGGCGACCGGCATCGACCCGGCCGTCGCCGCCGTCGTCGGCATGACCTCGCTGGCCGTAGGCGTCGTCGGCGGCCCGTTGACGATGACCTTCCTGGCGCTGGAATCGACCCGTGACCTGACGCTGACCGGCGTGGTGCTGGCCGCCTCGCTGATGGCGGCGATCCTGGTGCGCGAAACGTTCGGCTATTCCTTCTCGACATGGCGCTTTCACCTGCGCGGCGAGACCATCCGCAGCGCCCATGATGTCGGCTGGATGCGCAGCCTGACCGTCGGCTCGATGATGCGAAAGGATGTCCGCACCATCGACGCCTCGACGACGCTTGCACAATTCCGCAAGCAGGTGCCACTCGGTGCCTCGCAGCGCGTCATCGCGGTCGACGCCGACCTGCATTATGCCGGCGTGCTGATCGTCGCCGAATTGCACAGCCATTTGTCGGATGACGAGATGCTGGTTAAGTCCTTCGCCAAATTCAGGGATGCGGTGCTGGTGCCGAGCATGAACGTGCAGTCGGCGGCAGAGACCTTCCAGCGCGCCGGCGCCGAGGAGTTGGCGGTGGTCGAGGATTTCACCGATCGCAAGGTGGTCGGGCTGCTGACCGAAGGCCATCTGATGCGGCGCTATGCCGAAGAACTCGACAAGGCGCGGCGCGATCTGTCCGGCGAGGGGTAGCGCACGTGACAGGCCAACTCTTGGTCATCGATGGTAGTGAGCCGGTTGTCCCGGTTATCCCCCCCGGCTGGCATGACCGGCCGCTTTGCGCCCAATTCCGGTCACTACGACAGCGCCGTTCCTTCGCCAAAAGCGGCCATCACGAAATTCACAGGCCAAGCAACTTTACTCCCAAAGCAGAGGTCATCATCAGTGAAAGAAGTTTCGTTGACGATTGCTACCTCAGCGTAGCTAGAAGGTGCTCGGCAGCCTTAACATCCGCAGTGTCCTGGCCCTCAACGAAATGCTCCACGACTGGTTGCAAGAGCTCGCGAGCGCTATCCGCCTCCCTTCGCCCGGCCATCAGCGTCGCCATGTCGGTTGCGGTTCGCAACTCCCATGCCCGTGCGCGCTGACTTCGGCTCAACTCCAGTGCCTGCATGAGGTAGGCGGCAGCTTCATCACGGTTGCGCTCCGACTGGAGAAGGAGGCTTCCCTTCATCCGGAGCAACTCCGGGAGGTACAATTGATCGCCGTTCTGTTCGACTTGAGCAAGCGACTCGTCGATCAACGCAATGGCTTCATCAACCTGACCGGTCGCGGACAGTCCCCTAACTAGCGAGAGATTGAGCGGCGTCGTGAGCAATTCATAAGGCGCCGCGTGGAGCTTCTGAAGAGATGTCTGCAGGCCCTCGACGCCGCTTTTTGCATCGCCGTGACGGATCGCGACTTCGCTTTTGAAGCCCCGACCGACCAGCAGGTAAGGAGTCATGGAATGGGATTCCGCGCGAGCGATGAGCATATCTATGTACGCCTCGGCGCTCTTCAGGTCGCCGGTCCAAAGGAAGACCGATATCGCCCAGATCAACGCGATCGCCAACGTTAGAGAATGATCCATGGCGGCAGCCTCTTCGACGGCCTGTCGGGCGTGTGCCATGGCTTGATCCGGATGGCCTTGTAGCCAAAGGTTCCTCGCCAGGATGGCCCTGGCCAGGATTTTGCCTTCGAACCCCAGATAGATCGTCGTGGTCCGCTGGGAGCGCGGCCCACGGTCGAGCGCCGCCTCCAGCTCTGCGCGGGCCTGCGCGAGGTCGCCTCGCAGGTGGAGCGAGATGCCCAGGATCGAGTGTGCCAGCGCGCTGGCGACCGAGTCGTCCAAGGTCGCGGCTGTGGCTGAACAACGCCTTGCAAACTCAAGGGCGGTTGCGAAATTGCCCGTCCGCAGATGGAACATGTTGAGCGGACCCAACAGACGCACCCGGTCCAGCGGATCGCCGCGCTCCTCGGCGATCGCCAGGCTCCTCTCCAGAGCTACGCGCGCCCTGTCGCGTCCTCCCCGCATGAACATGAAGGACACGCCGAGGGCTGCCTGAAGATGCATCTCGTCAAGTCCGCCGCGGGCGGCATCGTCGAAAGCGAATATTGCTCTTTCAGACCAGCGATGACACTCCGGCAACAAGGACATTGCCAGGAAAACCGGCGCGACAGCGGTGGCGAGTCCGACGCCGATGTCGGCGTTTCCGCTGTCGCCGAAGCACCATTCCAAGGCAGCCCGGACATTGTTGATGGCGGCGAAGTGAGGCGCCCGCTCCTCACCGGTCGCCAGGCTTGGCCACTCGATCCCGGTCTGCTCCAGCCATCTCCGATAGTAGGCGGCGTGGCGCACTGCCAGATCGGCAGCCTCGGCGTCATCGATCGGGATGTCGAGAACGTAGGCGCGCGTCGTATCGAGGAGCCTGTAGCGCATCATTGCTCCGACCGGACGCGTCGCCACGATCGATTTGGCGACAAGACTGTCCATGGCGCCAAGGACGGTCGATCGGTCGAGGGTCGCGCTCGTCACCACCTCCAGTGCAGCATCGAGCGTGAAATGACCGACGAATACAGCGAGCCTGCGAAGCACCACGCGCTCAAGGTCGGTCAGGAGCCCCAAGCTCCAGTCTAGTGTCGCCTGCAGGGTTTGCTGACGCGGCGGCGCGGTCCGCGAACCGAGCCACAGCAGTGTCAGGCGTTGATCAAGAAGCGCGGCGGTCTGTTGCAGCCCATAGGATTCGACGCGCCTGGCCGCCAGTTCGATGGAGAGCGCCACGCCGTCGAGCTTTCGACAGATGCTTGCGATGAGCAGGGCTTCCGCATCGCTGACGTCCAAACGAGCGCCGCCTGCCACCGCTCGTTCGACGAACAGTTGGGTGGCCGGGAAGGTCTGGACAATGGCCGCCGTTAGTCCAGGTTCGTCGGGCGGATAGGCAAGCGCATCCAATCGATAGATATGCTCGCCCTCAACCCGAAGCACCTCGCGGCTCGTTGCCAGAATGTGGACCTGTGACGTCGCATCGACGATGCTTGCTGCCAAAGGCGCCACCGCATCCAAGAGATGCTCACAGGTATCGAGGATCAAGAGAATCCGCTTGTTGCGCAAGTAAGCGATTAGGTTGGGCGTGGCATCTTCTGTTTGAACGGACAGCCCAAGCATCGAGGCGACGGCTGTCGTCACCAGACCGGGATCACCGATCATTCCCAGATCGACGAACAGAACTGCCCCATAAAATGCGTCGATCAGATGATGCCCGACTGCGATCGCGACGGTGGTTTTACCGACACCGCCGGCGCCAACGATGGTGACGAACCGCGAAGCATTCAGCTGCGCCGACAGCTTGAGAACGTCCTCATCCCGCCCGACCATTCTGCTCAAGCGGTTTGGAAGATTCGCATGCGGAAACCCAGCGGCGATGAATGGGGCTTCGTCGTGTGTGCTTGATCGCGAGACCGGTGCAACGAAGCAATAGCCGCGCCCCGGAAGCGTCGCGATGTAACGCGCGCCATCCTTTCCATCGCCCAGCGCCTTGCGCAGCCCGGTCATGTGGAACCGCAGGCTGCCTTCCTCGACAACCACATCGGGCCAGACCCGCGACATCAGATCCTTCTTGCTGACGACTTCATTCGGCGCGGAAGTCAGGACGATGAGAATTTCAAGGGCGCGCGAGCCCAGCTCTACGGGAGCGCCCTCTCTTGTCAGGAGCCTTTCACCCGCAGCCAAGCAGAAAGGGCCAAACGACAATCTGTCTTTGGCCTGACTTGCCGTTATCGTCATGGCGTCTCTTCTTTTGGGAGCCGCCTGCACCCAGCGCCTCAGTTTAAGTCAAGGAACGCTCCCGCACCATAGGGAGTCTCCACTGTCTGGCCCCTCCTATCTGCTCGAAAAAGCGGCAGGCTGGCAGCGGCTAACACAAGCTCACGACGCATAACGGGCTAATCCCGCCTCCTGGGCGTAGTTCAAGCTACCGTAGATCGCAAACCCATCAACCCAGGAGAGACCCATGGACACGACCAGAACCTCAGAAGCAATCGACCAGGATCGCCGGCGACTTTTGGGCACTGCGGCGGCCGGCATTGCCGCCGCCGGCGCCGCGAGCCTGCTCCCGTCACACAAGGCCGCCGCATCAACCAGCGATGGCATCCGCCCCTTCACCGTTAGCTTCCCGCAGGAGGAGCTCACCGAGCTTCGCCGGCGCATCGCCGCCACGCGCTGGCCCGAGCGCGAACTCGTCTCCGACGAGGCGTCCCGGCGGATCTGGTCGACCCCAGCAACTGTAGGGCCAACGCAGGGCGTGCAACTCGCCACAATGCAGAAGCTCATGCAGTACTGGGGAACGGAATATGATTGGAGCAAATGCGAGGCGCGGTTGAAGGCGCTGCCGAATTTCGTCACCGAGATCGACGGCCTCGACATCCACTTCATCCACGTGAAATCGAAACATCGGGGCGCACTGCCTGTCATCATCACGCATGGCTGGCCCGGTTCGGTCATCGAACTCCTGAAGATCATCGATCCGTTCACCAATCCCACTGCGCACGGCGGTACCGCGGCCGACGCGTTCGACGTGGTGATCCCGTCGATGCCGGGCTACGGCTTTTCCGGCAAGCCCACCGAAACCGGTTGGGATCCGGGGCGCATCGCGCGGGCGTGGATCGTGCTGATGAAACGCCTCGGCTACGACCGCTACGTCGCGCAGGGCGGCGATTGGGGAGCACTCATCACGGAACAGATGGCCCTGATCGCACCTCCCGAGCTGGTCGCCATCCACACGAATATGCCGGGGACCATTCCGCCGGAGATCGTGAAGGCGCTAGCCTCCGGCGGTCCGCCCCCCGCTGATCTTGGCCCCGACGAGAAGCGTGCCTACGAGCAGGTAGCGTTCTTCTACAAAAACGGCCTGGGCTACGCCAACGAGATGGCTCTTCGTCCGCAAACTCTCTACGGGATCGTCGATTCACCGGCCGGCCTGGCGGCGTGGATCCTCGATCACGATGCGGACAGTTATGCGCTGATCGCCCGTTCCTTCGATGGAGAGCCGGAGGGCCTTACCCGCGACGACATCCTCGACAACATCACGTTCTACTGGCTGACGAACACGGCGATCTCGTCGGCGCGTCTCTATTGGGAACATACGCAAACGGCGAAGGCTGGCTTCTTCGACGCCAAGGGCATCACAATTCCAGTCGGTGCGACTGCGAACCCCAGCGAAATCTACACCGCACCGAAGAGTTGGACCGAACGCGCGTTCCCGAAGCTTCTGCACTATGGCCGCACGGACAAGGGCTGCCATTTCGCCGCCTGGGAGCAGCCGAAGAGTTTCACCGATGAGGTGCGCGCAACATTCAAGACGTTGCAGACATGACGTGTTGGCGGGGGATGGCGCGCCGGACGCGCGTCATCTTCCGCCCAGCGATAGCTGCGTAGCGAACCTCCGAAGGGAGCGACTGCAATGAACCCTCTCATCAAGACGCTCGCCGCACTCGCGGCTTGCACCGTGCTCGCCACGGGCGCGTTTGCCCAGAGTACAGTCGTTCCCATCGACAACGAGCCCGCACCCAAGCTGATCGTGGAGCCGCCGCTTCCGGGTCCGCTGGCCGGCGGCGTCGTGTTCATCCCGTACCGGGTGGAGAACTTGCGCATCCTGCCTGTGGGCGGGGCGGCCGCGCGCAACGTGTCTCCGCGGGTCGGGCATCTGCACGTCACCGTCGACGACCTGCCTTGGGCGTGGGCGGACTACGGTCAGAGCAACACCATCATCTTGGTGGGAATGCCAAGCGGCCAGCACATGGTGCTGATCGAGGTGGTGGATCCAGAAGGCAAAGTCTTCACCAAACAAACGGTGACGTTCCACACTCCGGACAAGACGGTGCAGCCATGAGGCTCGACCAACTGGCGGCCGTGCTGGCATTCGGGCTTTGCGTCCTTTCCGCGCCCGCCTCCGCCAACCCGGTTGAGGATCGCTCGATCCGGCCCTTCAAAGTCTATGTGCCGCAAGCGCCGCTCGATGATCTTCGCAGTCGCATTGCGCAGACACGGTGGCCCGACCGGGAGACGGTCGATGACCAGTCGCAGGGCATACAGCTCGCGAAGATCAGGCCGCTCGTCGAGTATTGGGGCACGGCCTACGACTGGCGGACAGCGGAAGCGAAGCTGAATTCCCTGCCCCAGTTCATGACCACGATCGACGGCGTGGAAATCCACTTCATTCACGTTCGCTCGAAACATCCCAATGCCCTGCCGCTGATCATGACGCATGGCTGGCCCGGCTCGGTGCTCGAACTGCTCAAGACCGTCGGCCCGCTCACCGATCCCACGGCGCATGGCGGTAGCCCGGAAGACGCGTTCGACCTCGTACTGCCGTCGTTGCCGGGTTTCGGCTTCTCCGGCAAACCCACAGATACTGGCTGGGGTACAGACCGCATTGCACGAGCCTGGGCAGAGCTGATGAAGCGCCTTGGCTACACAGATTACGTCGCCCAGGGCGGCGACTGGGGCTCTCCCGTTTCGAATGCAATGGGACGTCTGGCCCCGGCAGGCCTGCTCGGCATTCATGTCAACCTGCCGGCTGTCGTACCGCCAGAGATTGCCGCGGTGCTCGCCGCCGGCGGACCGGCGCCGTCGGGGCTCACGGACAAGGAGCGCGCGGCGTTCGATGCGCTCAGCATGGCCGCCAAGATGGGGAACAGATCCTACGCCACGATGATGGGCACCCGGCCCCAGACGATCGGTTACGCCATCAATGACTCCCCCGCAGGGCTCGCCGCTTGGATGCTCGGACATCCGGGCTTTTCGGGCTGGACCTACGACAAAAGCGACCCTGAAAAGTCGCCTGACGAAGTGCTGGACGATATCACGCTGTACTGGCTGACGAACACCGCCACCTCGTCCGGGCGAATTTACTGGGAGTACGGCGGCGGGCGCAGTCCCGTTTTTGCCGGCGCTGAAAAGACCAGCGAAGTCTCGCTGCCGGTGGCCATCACGGTCTTTCCGGGCGAAGGCTATCGGGCCCCCGAGACCTGGGCCCGGCGCGCCTACCCCAACCTGATCTACTTCCATGAGGTCGACAAAGGCGGCCACTTCGCCGCGTGGGAGCAGCCGGAGCTCTTTTCTGCCGAGTTGCGCGCCGCGTTCAGGCCGCTGCGGCAAACCAAACAACCACCTCACTCGAAAGGAACGACAAATGTCTCAAACCATGAAAACGCCCCATGACGAAAAGCGCGAAACTGCGACCGGGACCCTCAAAAAGCAGGCGCTCGACATGAAGCTCGAGGTCGTGGTCATCCCCGTCTCGGACGTCGATCGCGCCAAGAGCTTTTATAGCGGCCTGGGCTGGCGGCTCGACGGCGATTTCATCGTCGGCGATACGTTCCGGGGTGTGCAGTTCACACCTCCGGGCTCGCCTGCCTCGATCCACTTCGGCACGGGGATCACGACGGCGGCGCCCGGCTCGGCAAGCGGACTTTATCTTGTCGTGTCGGACATCGAGGCGGCGCGCGTCGAGCTCATTGGCCACGGCGCCGAGGTCAGCGAGGCGTTTCACCGCACAGGTCCCGGCAGGCCGGCGGTCAAGGGGCGCGATCCCGAGCGGCGCAGCTACTCCTCGTTCGCGACGTTCAAGGACCCGGACGGCAACGAATGGCTGCTGCAGGAAATCACCACCCGCTTTCCCGGCCGGATCGACTCCAATGTCACGACCTACGCTTCCGGAGCGGATCTTGCTGCCGCGCTGCGACGCGCGTCGGAGGCCCACGGCGAGCACGAGAAGCGCAACGGCGGCCAGCGCGATGAGAACTGGCCGGACTGGTACGCGGAATACATGGTGGCTGAGCAGGCCGGCAAAGAGCTTCCGCTTTGAAGGATTCAGCGCGCAGCGCGCCGCCGAATCGTCTGCGCGGCGATATCGATCGAAACTGAAAAGGCGTCGTCGATGAAAGCAACCAAGCTGCTCGTCGCCGTGGCGCTCGCACTGGCAATCGGGGCTCCGATTGCCAGTTTTCTGGGAGACACGAATGTGGCTCAGCCGATAGCCTCCGCACCGATGAGGGTTCCGTTTCTTCACGGACTTTTCTCCCTCCAGTTTGAGGGTCAATCCGAGCTTGCTTCGCTTGGCGTGGCGAACGAGTGGATAAATTCGCCGCCGCTGACGCCGTCGGCTTTGCATGGCAAGGTCGTCCTCATCGATTTCTGGACCTACACCTGCATCAACTGGCTGCGCACGCTTCCCTACGTTCAGACCTGGGACGAGAAATACCGGAAGCATGGTTTGGTGGTGATCGGAATCCACGCGCCGGAGTTCGCGTTCGAAAAAGACCTGAACAACGTGCACCGGGCGGTGAAAGACCTGGGGATCGATTACCCGATCGCCGTCGACAATGACCATCTCATATGGCGGGCTTTCAGCAACCAGTACTGGCCGGCACTCTATTTCGTCGATTCGCGAGGACGCGTCCGGTATCACCACTTTGGCGAGGGCTCATACCAACGGTCGGAAATGGTCATCCAGGAATTGCTGACTGAGGCTGGCGCCGGCGGATTCGACCGTGAGCCTGTGTCGGTGGATGCCCGCGGCATCGAAGCCGCGGCCGATTGGGAGACCCTCAAGTCTCTGGAAAATTATCTCGGCTACGAACGCACCCAGAATTTTGCCTCCGCCGATGAAGCGGTCTTGGACGCGCCGCACATCTACGACGTGCCGGCGCGACTACGCCTGAATGAGTGGGGGCTGTCTGGCAGTTGGACGGTAAGGAAAGAAACCGCCGTACTGAACAAGTCCGATGGCCGCATCGCGTACCGTTTTCACGCGCGCGACCTTCATCTGGTCATGGGTCCGGCAGCGCCGGGAACGTCTGTGAGATTTCGCGTGCTGATCGACGGACAGCCGCCAGGCACGGCTCACGGCATCGACGTCAATGAAAAGGGCGAAGGCGCAGTGACAGAGCAGCGCCTGTACCAACTGATCCGACAATCGAAACCCATCATCGATCGGCAGTTCGAGATCGAGTTTCTCGACTCAGGCGTGGAGGTCTTTGCATTCACGTTCGGCTGATCGCCCGCGCAAGGATAGAGGTTCCCAAATGCATTCGCTCAATATTCCGGATGAGATCGACCAAGATCGCCGTCGGTTCTTTGGCGCCGCCGCGATGGCTGTCGCCGCCACTCAGTTCGGCCTGATCGGCCCGGCACAAGCGCAACAGACGACTGGCGAGCCTGCGGCGTCCTTTGGGCCCTTGAAGCGGATCGAGGCCGGCGTGCTGAGGGTCGGCTATGCGGAACTTGGACCGACCGACGGCCCGCCCGTCATCCTGCTACATGGCTGGCCGTATGACATCCACACCTATGCCGATGTCGCTCCCCTGCTTGCCGCAAAGGGGTACCGCGTGATTGTGCCCTACCTGCGCGGCTACGGCACTACGCGCTTCCTGTCGAACGAGACGATGCGCAACGGTCAGCAGTCTGCGATTGCCGCGGACATTGTCGCCCTGATGGACGCACTGGCCATCGAAAAGGCGACGATTGGCGGCTGCGACTGGGGCGCCCGCACCGCGAACATCATTGCTGCACTATGGCCTGAACGCTGCAAGGCGATGGTCTCGGTGAGCGGCTACCTCATCGGCAACCAGCAAGCCGGCAAGCTGCCGCTGCCACCCAAGGCCGAGCTGCAATGGTGGTATCAATATTACTTCGCCACCGATCGCGGCCGCGCCGGCTACGAGAAATACACACGGGATTTCGCCAGGCTGATCTGGCAACTCGCGTCGCCGCAGTGGAATTTCGACGATGCCACATTCGAGCGCAGCGCCGCAGCCTTCGACAATCCCGATCACGTGGCCATTGTGATCCACAATTATCGCTGGCGGCTCGGACTCGCCGACGGCGAGCAGCAATACGACGCGTTCGAGGAGCGACTCGCGCAGGCACCGGTCATCGGCGTGCCGACGATCACCCTCGAAGGTGACGCCAATGGCGCGCCGCATCCGGACGCCAGCGTGTACGCCACGATGTTCCCGGCCAGATACGCGCATCGGGTCGTCACCGGCGGCATCGGGCACAACCTGCCCCAGGAAGCGCCGCAGGCCTTTGCCGATGCAGTTGTCGAAGCCGACGCCTGATGAGTTCGCGGCAACCGCCCAAGCGGCGGTTACCGCTACCAGCAAAAGAATGCCAATGAGCCACATCGCAAGGGTTGTCTATACGGCCAGGACCGCAACCACGGGCAGCCGCGAAAATGGCGCCTCGCGCAGTTCCGACGGCCTTCTGGACATCTGGCTATCGACGCCTGGATCGGCGCGCATCGGCACCAATCCGGAGCAGTTGCTCGCGGCCGGCTGGTCGGCCAGCTTCGCAAGCGCAATCGCATCTGCGGCCCACGAACGAAAAATCGCGCTGCCTGCAGGGATGAGCATCGAGGCCGAGGTGAATCTGAACTACGGAGAAAACGGCCACTTTCTTAGCGTCCAACTGGATATTGCCGTGCCGAGTCTGGAGCGCGATGTGGTACAAATTCTGGTGGATGAAGCGCACGAGATTTGTCCCTACTCCAAAGCGACACGGGGCAATATCGATGTCATAATGAGGATCGTCTGATTTGACCTACATCGCTCTTCGGCGTTGAAGCTTTTGGCACCTCGCTCCCAGTCTGTTCCGGGTCAGATCATGATCATGCCCACATCGACGTGAATGTCCGCTTTCGATATCCGCGGGCTCGAAGCTGCCGGTCCGTTGTCGGCCCCATCAACGACGTTCGAGACCTTGATGCTAGGCAATGCCGACGACCCCACCTATCCCCCCGCCAACCGCGGCAGCAGAAAAATCTCCGCCCCTTCCGGCAGTTCCTTCGACCAGGTGTCGCGATAGATCACCCCGTCGATGGCGACGGCGATGCCGCGATCGATGTATGGCTCGAGGCCGGGATACTGTTCAGCCAGTTTCCTGAACAGCTCCCGAATATCCTTGGCCTCGATCTCGACCTTGCTCTTGCCTCCGGCGATCGCGCCGAGCGACCCCCAGAGCGTTACTTCGACCATCAGCCTCCCCGTTCCGCCTCGAGCGCCGCCAGGATGCGCGGCGGCGACATCGGGATATGCGTCATCCGCACGCCCGCGGCGTTCGACACCGCATTGGCGATCGCCGCCAGCGGCGGCACGATCGAGGTCTCGCCGACGCCGCGCACCCCGTAAGGATGGTTAGGATTGGGGATCTCGAGGATCTGCGTGTCGATCATCGGCAGGTCCGAGCAGACCGGGATGCGGTAATCCAGGAAGCCAGGGTTCTGCAGCCGCCCGTCCTTGCCGTAGATATACTCCTCGTTGAGCGCCCAGCCGATGCCTTGCGCGGCACCGCCCTGGTACTGCCCCTCGACATAGGTCGGATGCACCGCCTTGCCGGCGTCCTGAACGACGGTGTAGCGCAGCACCCTGGTCGAGCCTGTCTCGGGATCCACCTCGATATCGCAGATATGGGTGGCGAACGAGACGCCGGCGCCGTCGGCGACGAGCTCGCTATGGCCTGCGATGGGTCCGCCCGTCTTTCCGGAAGCGGCCGCGATCTCCTTCAGCGACAGCGGCGAGAGGTTGCCGTGCGTCGCGCCCTTGGCAATCGCATGACCCTCTTCCCAGACCACGTCGTCGACCGGTATGTCCCACATCTGCGCGGCGCGCTGCCTAAGGACCTTGATGGCGTTGCGAGCGGCGGAGATCGTCGCCATCGAAGACGAGAAGGTGCCGCGGCTGCCGTCCGTCATGTCGTTGTAGCCGAGGCTGGAGGTATCGGCGACCACCGTCTTGATCTGCTCATAGGGGATACCAAGCTCCTCCGCCGCCACCAGCGACAGCGACGCGCGGGAACCACCCACATCGACCGTGCCGACGGCAAGCGAGACCGAGCCATCCATGCCGATGTTGAGGTCGGTGCAGGTCTGGCCACCGAAGTTGAACCAGAAGCCGCAGGCCATGCCGCGACCCTGATTCTTGCCGAGCGGCGCCTTCATGTGCGGATGGTTCTTCGCCGCCTCCAGCGTCGGCCCGATGCCAATCGGGCCGTAGACCGGGCCGTAGGACGATCTGGTGGCTTCCTGCGCCGCGTTCCTGATCCGAAACTCGACCGGGTCCATGCCGATCTCCTTGGCCAGTTCGTCGACCGCGCTTTCCACCGCAAACGCTGCCATCGGCGCCGACGGCGCGCGATAGGCCGCGGTCTTGGGCCGGTTGACCAGCACTTCGTAGCCGACCGTCTTGACGTTCTCGAGCTTGTAGCAGGCAAAGGCGGTCATGGCGCCGATCTCGGCCCACATGCCGGCATAGGGGCCGCAGCTATAGCGCAGCGTCGCCTCGGCCGCCGTGATCGTGCCGTCCTTGCGGGCGCCGATCCGAACATCGATCGAGGTGGCGCTGGTCGGGCCGGAGGCGCGGAACACCTCGTCGCGCGTCATGACCAGCTTGACCGGCCGCCCGGCCTTGCGTGACAGCGCCAGCGCCACCGGCTCGGCCCAGACATGGGTCTTGCCGCCGAAACCGCCGCCGATCTCCGACGAGGTGACGCGCAGCTTCGAGGCTTCCATGCCAAGCAGCTGGGCACAGTGCTGGCGGTAGACAAAATGGCCTTGCGTACAGACCCAGAGGTCGGCGGTGCCGTCGGAGCTGACATTGGCGACGCAGGCATGCGGCTCGATATAACCCTGGTGCGTCTGCTCGGTCTTGAAGGAGCGTTCGACGACGAAATCGGCCTGGCCGAAGCCTTCATGGATGTCGCCATGGCCGTACTGGGTGCGCTTGGTGACGTTTGAAGGCTTGACGGGCTTTTCCTCGAGGCCCTCGGTGAAGATGGCGTCGTTGATCAGGGGTGCGGAGTGCTTCATCGCCTCGTCGACGTCGGTGACATGCGGCAGCACCTCGTAGTCGACCTCGATCAGCTTCAGTGCCTGCTTCGCCGTGCGGGCATCGACCGCGGCGACCGCGGCCACGGCATGGCCGTCATAGAGCGCTTTCTTGCGCGCCATGCAGTTGTCGAGGATGTCGTACATGGCGGCATCGCCGTCGGTCAGGTCGGGCAGGTCGGCCGCGGTGATCACCGCCTTGACGCCGGGAAGCATCTGCGCCTTCGACGTGTCGATCTTCCTGATCGTGGCATGCGCATGGGGGCTTCTGAGAACGCGCCCGACCAGTTGCCCGGCCATGTTGAAGTCGGCGCCATAGCGTGCACGGCCCGTCACCTTGTCGACACCATCGGGACGAATGGGACGCGTGCCGACAGAGGTGAAATTGCGTCCGGAGTAACGCGGATCGAAATTCATCGTCATGCTCCCTTCATCACGCTTGTTTCATTGCGATGGCGGCGTCCTGAACGGCACGCACGATCTTGTCATAGCCGGTGCAGCGGCAGAGGTTCCCGGCGAGGCCGAAGCGGATCTCCTCCTCGGTCGGATCGGGGTTCTTGGCCAAAAGGTCCTTGGCCGCCATGAGGAAGCCCGGCGTGCAGACGCCGCATTGAAGTGCGGCGTGCTCCAGGAATTTCTGCTGCAGCGGATGCAGCCTGTCGCCATGCGCCATGCCCTCGATGGTCTCGAGGTGCCGGCCCTCGGCCTCAGCGCCGAGCACCAGACACGAGCACACCAGCCGATCGTCGAGGATGATGCTGCAGGCGCCGCAGTCGCCGGTGCCGCAGCCTTCCTTGGCGCCCGTCAGTCCCAGGCGATCGCGCAGGACATCAAGCAGCGTCTCGTCCGGCTGGCAAAGGAACTCGACATTGTCGCCGTTGATTGTCGTTGATACTGCTACACCGGCCATCACTTGCCTCCTGCACGTGTATAGGCGGTCGTGGCGGCCCGCTTGGCCAGCACACCCGCAACTTTCCGTCTGAATTCGATAGTGCCTCGCTTGTCGTCGATCGGACGGCAGGCGCCCGAGCAGACCTTGGCGAGCCTCTCCAGCGTGGCTTCGTCCAGCTTGGAGCCGATGAGAACCTCGGCGGCCTCCTCGACCACAACCACCGTCGGCGCCACGGCGCCCAGCGCCACGCGGGCCGATTTGACGACACCCGCCTCATCGAGCGTCAGGTTCACGCCGGCGCTGACCACCGCGATGTCCATCTCGGTGCGCGGAATGAAACGCAGATAGGCATCGCCCGAACGCGGAAGACGTTTGTCGAGCAGGATTGCCTCGATGATCTCGCCCTTGGCCAGCGACGTCTTGCCCGGCCCAGTCGGCACCGCTTCCACGGCAATCGTGCGCCTGGTTCCCGGGCCGACGACCACCGCCTTGGCGCCAGCGGCCACCAGCGCCGGCACGCTGTCGGCGGCCGGCGAGGCGTTGCAGAGATTGCCGACGATGGTGCAGCGTCCCTGCACCTGCTTCGAGCCGATCAGCTTGGCCGCTTCGACGACGCCGGGCCATGCCTTCTGCAGGGCCGTGTTCTCGCCCAGCACGGCGCAGGGGACCGCCGCGCCGATGCTGAAGCCCTCGGCTGTTTCCCTGATCTCGCCAAGCCCGTCGATCGCCTTGATGTCGACGATCAGGTCGGGTTCGATAAAGCCGCCCTTCATTCTTACCAAGAGGTCGCTGCCTCCGGCGAGGATGGCGGCCGTGCCGGCCGAACTGGCCAACAGGCCGGCGGCGTCTTCAATTGAAAGCGGACGTATGTAACGCATCGTCTCCCCTTACTGGTCATAGTCACATCAACTGATATAACCGTCTCTCGACAATGGCCATCCTGTTCGTGCATTCGCGGATTGGGCCAGGCGCCGCAATTTCATTTTGCTCGTGCAACTGGACGCACCGCCAGCCACTAATGCTCGATCGGCCCCTTCGGCATGATCAGCGCCGTGCCGGCGGTCGTCGGGCGCTCGATCATGCGGCGGACGCGCGGCGGCTCGTTGCCGCTGTGCAGCGCCCTTATACGCTCGCCGATGACGGCGTCCGCGTAGGTGGCGCGCCGATTGTGGCGGATATATTCAACCCAGGTCGGCGTGTGGTAGTGCTCGATCCATATCGACGGATTTTCGAGATCGCGCGCCAATGTCCAGTTGCGGGCGCCGTCGCGGCGGCGGATGCGGCCGCGCTCGGCCATGGTGGCGAGGAATTCCGGCACGTCCTCGTTACGGATGACATATTCGATCATGATGGCGATTGGACCGCTGCGCGGCTTGAGATCAAGCGCCAGATGCGGCTCCTGGAAGCGGTTGAGCGGATCGAGGTTAAGCACAGCCTGCTGCGGCAGCGGCAGCAGCAGGCCGATGGCGCCTCCCGCCAGCATGGCGACGCTGGCCGCCATCAGGGCGACTTCGGCGCCATGCACGTCGGCGACGACGCCCCAGACCCAGCTGCCGAGCGCGATGCCGCCGAAGGTCGCGGTCTGGTAGACCGAAAGCACGCGGCCGACCACCCAGCGTGGCGTCGACATCTGTACGGTGACGTTGAAGTGCGACAGCGCCGTTACCCAGCAGGTGCCGCCGACCAGCAGGCCGAGCGACGTCTGCCAGGCATGATTGCTGACGGCGGCGTTGAAGGCGCAGACGGCGAAACCGGCGAATGCCATGCGCACCATGGTTTCGCTGGACAGCAGCTGCCGTAGCCTGACGCTGATCAGCGCGCCGCCGACGGCGCCGATGCCGAAGGCGCCGAGCATGATGCCGTAGCTCAGGGCATCACCCTTGACGACGTCACGCGCGACCAGCGGCAGCAATGCCAGGACCGCGCCGGCGCTGAAGCCGAAAGCGGAGCTCCTGACCAGCACCTTGCCGATGTTAGGCGACATGGCGACGTAGCGCAGGCCGGCGCCCATTGCGGCGCCCAGCGTCTCGCGCGGCAAGGTCGATGCCGGCAGTTCCGGCTTCCAGCGGGCCAGCACCACGATGAGGCCGACATAGCTCAGCGTGTTGACGGCGAAGGCCGCGGCGGCACCTGCCGCGGCAACGATGATACCACCGATCGCCGGGCCGACGCTGCGCGTCAGGTTAAAGCCCATCGAGTTGAGCGCGATCGCCGCCGGCACCTTGGTGCGAGGCACCATGTCGCCGACCGAAGCCTGCCAGGACGGGCTGTTGAGCGCGGTGCCGCTGTCGATCAGGAAGGTGAAGGCGAGCAGCGTCCACGGCGTCATCAGGTCGAGATAGGTGAAGACGGTCAGAAGAGCCGAGACGACGAGCATGAAGATCTGCGCGATCAGCATGATTTTGCGCCGGTTGAAGCTGTCGGCGATAGCGCCGGCCAGCAGGGCAAACAGCATGATCGGCAAGGTGGTCGAGGCCTGGACCAATGCCACCTGGTAGGACGAGGTGGCGATCGTCGTCATCATCCAGGCGGCGCCGACGCCCTGGATCAGGCCGCCGAAATTGGAGACGAGGCTGGCGGACCACACCGCCCGGAAGATGCCGTGCCGGAACGGCGCCAGCGCCGAGGCGCTTTCGCTTTCCGGTGTGTCGTCCCTCATAAATGCTTTCCCGGGCTCAAACGCGTTTGTTCTTCCGATGAATTCGGCCCCTCAAAGCCATGGATTCAAAAAATAGAACATCATTTCGCAAAGGGCGAACGCATTCTGGAAAAACATCATGGTCCAACAACACGATAGCGCCGGCCCGCCGTGGCGCTGGCCGCGCCGAGTGCGCCACATGAGTTGCGGGCACCGGCAGCGCCTCTAGCGGTCCTCGAAGCCGGTCAGCACGCCGACGGCGTTGATGCCGATCTCCTCGACGGCGTAGCCGCCTTCCATGACGAACAGCGTCGGCAGGCCGAGCCTGGCGATGCGGCGGCCGATCCTGGGATAGTCGCCCGTTTTCAGCTTGAACTGGCTGATCGGGTCCTTCTCGAAGGTGTCGACGCCGAGTGAAACCACGACGACGTCAGGAGCATACGCCGAAAGCCTCGTGCAGGCGTCCTCGAGTGAGGCGTTCCACACCTCCCAGCCGGTGCCGAAGGGCATCGGATAATTGTCGTTGAAGCCTTCGCCGTCGCCCTCGCCGCGCTCGTCGGCGTGGCCGAGGAAGAAGGGATATTCGGTCATCGGATCGCCATGCAGGTTCAGCACCTGCACGTCACCGCGGCGATAGAAGATCTCCTGGGTGCCGTTGCCGTGGTGATAATCGACGTCGAGGATCGACACGCGCGCGGCCCCATGGTCGCGAAACCACTGCGCGGCGACGGCGGCGTTGTTGATGAAACAGTAGCCGCCCATGAAGGCTGCGCCGGCATGGTGCCCCGGCGGGCGGCAGAGCGCGAAGGCGGAAGGCTCGCCGGCCTTGACCAACGCGGCGGCGGTCAGCGCGACGTCATAGGACGACTTGATCGCGTCCCATGTACCTTTGACGAACGTCGCGCCGCCATCGAAGGAGTAGAAGCCGAGCAGCGCATCGATGCCTTTCGGGCGCACGTCGCCGCGCAGGCCGCGCGTCGGCCAGGTGAAGGGAATGGCCGAACCGCTGCGGCCCGATGCTTCCCAGAGCGGCCACACGGTCGGCAGGAAATCGATGTAGTCGCTGGCATGCACCTTCCTGGCGGCGGCGAGGTCGTGGATTTCCGGCGGCAGGATCGGACCGAGTTTTTCGCTCTCCACCCGCGCCCTGATGAACTCGGCGCGCGAAGGCTTTTCAAATGCGGGCACGATGGCGCCGGCGATCAATTCGACATTGCCGGAATGGCCGGCATGGAGAGGCGAAAAAACAGTCTTCATGAAATTGTTCCGTGGTGAGACGCGGCGACCCTAACCGTCCTGCATGGCCCTTCACAAGGCGCTGGGCCAACCAGCCATGGCTTGCTGGCCCGGCAGCCGGTCGTCTAGCCTGTCGGCAGCGCAACCGAACCGCGGGTAATCATGAGTTCAAATGCCGACCTGATCGTCACCAATGCCCGTGTGCTGACCATGGACGAAGGCAATCCGACGGCCGATGCGGTGGCGATAAAGGACGGCAACATCCTGGCGGTTGGCGATCGCCGGACGATCGAGGCGCTGAAAGGGCCGGCCACGAAGGTCATCGATGCGCAAGGCGGGTCGGTGGTGCCGGGCTTCATCGAAGCGCATATGCATCTTTTCGGCGGCGCGGCCGAACTCGACAATCTGCACCTTCAGGGCGTGCATGGCTTCGATGCGCTGAGCGAAGCGATCCGTGCCTACGCGGCGGCACGACCGTACGCCAAGCTGCTGCTTGGGGCCGGCGTCGACTACACCATCCTTTCCAGGGAAGAGCCGGTCACCCGCCACCATCTCGACCGCATCATCGCCGATCGGCCGTTCGCCATGTCGGCTTCCGATCACCACACGATGTGGGCCAATACCAAGGCGCTGGAGCTGGCCGGCATCCTGCACGGCAGGCAACTCGGGCCCGGCAACGAGATCGTCATGGGCGCCGACGGCCTTGCGGCCGGCGAATTGCGCGAGGGCGAGGCGTTCGGGCCGATCCTCGAGCTTTCCGGGCAGAACCGGGTGCGGCTCGGCCTTGCGACAGGCGGCGAGCCCGACCCTTATCCTTCCGCCGCCGAAGTCGCGGCCGATCGCGACCTGATGTATCGCGGGCTGGAATGGTGCGCCCGCCACGGCATCACCTCGATCCAGAACATGGACGGCAACCTCTACCAGCTCGAGCTGCTTGCCGGTTTGGAGCAGGAAGGGCGGCTGCTCTGTCGCACCAAGATACCTTTTCATTTCAAGAACTTCATGACGCTCGACAGGCTGGAAAAAGCGTCGAGGATGGCCTCCGCCTACCGATCGGAATGGCTGTCGTCCGGCATGGTCAAGATGTTTTACGACGGCGTGCTGGAAGGCTGGACCGCGGTCATGGTCGACGACTATGCCGACCGGCCGGGCTGGCGCGGTGAGCCGCTGTTTACGCCGGAGCATTTCGCCGAGGTGGCGCTGGAGGCCGACCGACGCGGCCTGCAGATCGCCGTGCATTCGATAGGCGACGGCGCGGTGCGCGCGGTCCTCGACGGTTACGAGGCGGCGCGGCGGAAGAACGGCAGGCGCGACAGCCGGCACCGCGTCGAGCACATCGAGGTCATCACCGGCGCCGACGTGCCACGCTTCGCCGAACTCGGCGTCATCGCCTCGATGCAGCCGCCGCACCCGCCCGGCGCCATGGACTTCCCGCTGGAACCGACGCTTTCGCGCATCGGCCGCGAAAGATGGCCGCTCAGCTATGCCTGGCGGACGCTGAAGCAGGCGGGCGCGCATGTCGTTTTCGCTTCCGACTGGCCGGTGTCGCGGGTCGACCCGATCCTGGGCATTCAGGCGGCGCTGCTGCGCAAACCATGGGCAGAAGGCGACCCCGACCAGAGCTTCTCGCTGATCGAGGCGCTTGCCGGCTACACGGTCGAAGGCGCCTATGCCGAATTCATGGAGCACCGTAAGGGCCGGCTGAAACCAGGCTATCTGGCGGATCTGGTGGTGCTGTCGGCCGATATCGAGGCGACTGAACCGGCTTCGTTGCACAAGGTGCATCCGGTCAGCACCATCTGCGGCGGCAAGATCACTTATCAGGTTTGATGATGACACTGACGATGGCACGGGGCTTGCGTCCTGAACCGAGATTCAGATGCACGGTTGCCAAGCCGACCGGCATATGCTGACAATCGAATGGGAACTGGATCCGCCATCAAGAGCGGACATGAAAATGGGGTAATGCGTGCCGGATCAACCGGGTAAGAGTGCAATCGAGGTTCGCGGCGTCCGCAAGGTGTTCGGTATCGGGGACGCACAAGTCGCCGCCCTCGACACGGTTTCGGTGTCGATCCGCGAGAACGAATTCTTCACGCTGCTGGGCCCGTCGGGCTGCGGAAAGACGACGCTGCTGCGGCTGATCGCTGGCTTCGACTTCCCCAGCGAAGGCGAAATCCTGCTGCACGGCCAGGACATCGCGCCGCTGCCGCCGTTCAAGCGGCCGGTCAACACCGTCTTCCAGTCCTATGCGCTGTTCCCGCACATGACGGTGGCCGAGAATATCGGCTTCGGCCTTGAGATGCTGGGCAAGCCGAAGACCGAAATCAAGGCGCGCGTCGCCGAGATGCTGAAGCTGGTCAAGATGGAGGCGCTGAGCGCCCGCCGCACCAGCCAGATCTCCGGCGGCCAGCAGCAGCGCGTGGCACTGGCGCGCGCGCTGGCGCCGCAGCCAAAAGTGCTGTTGCTCGACGAGCCATTGTCGGCGCTCGACTACAAGCTGCGCAAGGAAATGCAGATCGAACTGAAACGGCTGCAGCACCAGACCGGCATCACCTTCATCTTCGTCACCCACGACCAGGAAGAAGCGCTGACCATGTCGGACCGCATCGCCGTGATGTCAGCCGGCAAGATCCTGCAAGTCGGCACGCCCTGGGACATCTATGACAAGCCGGCCGAGCGCTTCGTCGCCGACTTCATCGGCGAAACCAATTTCCTGACCGCGGCCATCACCGGCATCGGCAACGGCAAGGCGCGCGCGACACTCAAATCCGGCGCGACGATCGACGCGACGGTGGCCGAGGGCTTCCAGCCGAAGGCGAATGCCACGTTGGTGGTCAGGCCGGAACACGCAAAGCTGACCGGCGGCAAGGGCGATCTTTCCGGAACCGTCGAAAACATCGTCTATTTCGGTACCGACACGCATATTCATGTCCAACTGGATAGCGGCGAAGCCTTCACCGTGCGCCAGCAGAACACGCGCAGCGCAGGCTGCGGTTTCGAGCGGGGCGACAAGGTCGGCGTCTCGATCGGCAACGACGCAGCGCAAGTGCTGAGGGATTGATGGCGAGCGCGGAAGAAGTCGCCAAGGCGGCCGAACGGCGCGACATCCGCGACCGCTGGCTGCTGTCGGCGCCGGCCCTGCTGATCATCTTCCTGGCAGCGACCGGCCCATTGCTGATCGTGCTGGTCTATTCGTTCCTGACACCCGGTCCTTATGGCGACGTGAAGTGGCAATTCTCGCCGGAGGCGTGGATATCGGTGTTCATGGAACGCGATATCTTCGACGACACGCTGTCGCTCGCCGCTGCCCATGTCACCATCTTTTGGCGCTCGATCAAGCTTGCCATCGTGACCACGCTCGCCACCCTGGTCCTTGGTTTTCCTACCGCCTATTTCATGGCAACGCGCAGCGAGAAGACGCGCGATCTCTGGCTTTTCCTGATCACCATTCCGTTCTGGACCAACTTGCTGATCCGCACTTTCGCCGTGCTGCAGATCATCCGCAACGAAGGGCTGATCAACACGGTGCTGCTCAAGCTCGGCATTATCTCCGCGCCGATCCAGATACTCTTCACCGACACGGCGATCCTTATCGGCATGGCCTATGTCTATCTGCCGCTGATGGTGCTGCCGATCTATGCCAGCATGGAGAAGCTCGACTTCCGGCTGGTCGAAGCCGGCTACGATCTTTATGCGACGCGCTTCCAGGTGCTCAGGCGCATCATTTTCCCGCTGGTCAAGCCCGGCGTCGTCGCTGGCTCGATCCTCGTCTTCATCCCGGCGCTGGGCGCCTATGTCACGCCGAGCCTATTGGGCGGCGGCAAGAACATGATGCTTTCCAACCTGATTGAATTGCAGTTCGGGCAAGGCCGCAACTGGCCGCTCGGCTCGGCGCTGTCGATCGCCGTGATGGTCATCGTCATGGTGGCGCTGCTTGCCTATGTGCGCAATGCCGGACAATCGGAGATGCGTCATGGCTAGCAGCTTCTCCATCAAGCATCAGTCCGGCTTTACCGCGATCGCCGCCACCTGCTTCGTCGTGCTTTATCTGCCGATCGTCGTGCTCGTCGTCTATGCCTTCAACGCCGCGACCTCGACGTCGGAATGGGGCGGCTTTTCGCTCAAATGGTTCCAGTCGGCGTGGCAGAACACGCAAGTCATAGACGCCACCGTGCGCTCCTTTCAGATCGGCGCCACGGCGGCGATCCTGGCCACCGTCTTCGCCACCATGGCGGCGCTCGCTACCACGCGCACGCCGCCCGATCCCGGCCTGACCTTCAAATATGCCGCCATCAACCAGCCTTTGATGGTGCCCGAGATCGTCACTGGCGTGGCGTTGCTGATCTTTTTTTCGCGCATAAAGATATTCACCGGCTATTCGGGGCTCGGCTATCTGATCGCCGCGCATACCGCGTTTTGCATTCCCTTTGCCTATCTGCCGATCCGGGCGCGGCTGGAGAACATGGACCTGACGCTGGAGCGCGCCGCCGCCGATCTCTACGCGACGCCGTGGCAGACGTTCAGGCGCATTACATTGCCGCTGCTGTGGCCCGGCATTCTGGCGGGACTGATGTTGGCCTTCGTCATCTCGCTCGACGATGTTGTCATCACCGAGTTCGTGAAATCGGGCGGCCAGGACACGCTGCCGACCTACATGCTTGGCCAGATACGTCGAGGGATAACGCCGGAGATCAACGCGATATCGACCGTGTTCCTGCTCTTGTCGGTCGCCATCGTGACGTTGTTTTTCTTCATCAGCAGGAAGCGGGACTAAACATGAAAATGGGAGCTAAGACCATGAACTGGAAGACCACGGCGACCGCCATCGGGCTGGCGCTGCTCGCCTCGACGAGCCTTGCTCGCGCCGACGGTGAGCTCAACATCTACAATTGGGGCAACTACACCAGCCCCGATGTGATCAAAAAGTTCGAGCAGAAATACAACGTCAAGGTGACCATCACCGATTACGATTCGAACGATACGGCGCTGGCCAAAGTTCGCCAGGGCGGCACCGGCTTCGACATCGCGGTGCCTTCGCAAACCTTCGTGCCGATCTGGATCAAGGAAGGCCTCGTGCAGGAGACCGATCCCGGCAAGATGGAGAACTTCAAGAACGTGGCGCCAGAATGGGCCAATCCCGATTTCGATCCCGGCCGCAAATATTCCGTGCCGTGGGCCTGGGGCACGGTGGGCATCGTGGTGAACACCGATGTCTACAAGGGGCCGTCGGACAGTTGGGGCATCATCTTCAACACACCCGACGAATTGAAGGGCAAGGTCAACGTCGTGCCGGAAATGAACGACGTCATGTTCGCGGCGACCAAATATGTCGGCGGCGCGCAATGCGCCAGCGACAAGGAAACGCTGAAGAAGGTGCGTGACACACTGGTTGCTGCCAAGCCGAACTGGATCGCGATGGAATACAATACCATCGAGAAAATGGGCGCCGGCGATTTCAAGGCAACCAGCGACTGGAACGGCTCAGCCCTGCGCCAGCGGCTGGCGAATCCCAAGATCCACTATTTCTATCCCAAGGAAGGTTTTGGCCTCTGGAGCGACAATGTCATGGTCCTGAAGGACGCAAAGAATGTCGAGAACGCCAAACTGTTCCAGAACTTCATCATGGATCCGGAAAACGCCGCCGGCCTGTCCGCCTTCCACCGCTACGCCAACGGCATTGCCGGTTCCGACAAGTACATGCCAGCCGATATGAAGGATGCGCCGGAAGTCATCATCCCGGAAGACGTCAAGGCGCATGGCGAGCTGCAAAAATTGTGTTCAGAGGAAGTGCAGGCCATCTACAGCAAGATCTGGACCGAACTGCAGAAGTAATCCACATCCGGACGAAATCCGGCGGCAATTGCCGCCGGGCCTTTTCCCGGCGATCGGACTGCCTATGATTTCTTACCGCAACAGCGAACCGGCGCCGCCGATCATGCAGGGTTCGCCGCCGCGGATGGTGCCGCCGAAGCTCGACTGGGACCGGCCGCCATGGAACCGCTGGGCGTTCCAGCATATTCGCGAAATCCTGCCGACCGTCGAGGTCTGGCGCGGCAATGGCCATCGCCACAGGCTGGAGCGAGCCGAGGTCGATCTCGACGTGCTGCCGGTGGGCGACAGCATGGGGCAGCCGACGACGCTGGCTGGACTGCTTGACGAGACTTACACCGACGGCTTCCTGGTGCTCAAGGGCGGCAAGGTCGCCTATGAGCGCTACTTCAACGGCATGACCGAGCGCACGCTGCATCTATCACAGTCGATGGCGAAGTCGGTCACGGCCTCGGTGTTCGGCATTTTGGTGGGGCGTGGACTGATCGATCCGGGTTTGCCGGTGACCACCTATCTGCCGGAGCTGGAAGCGACCGGCTGGGCAGGCGCCAGCGTGCAGCATGTGCTCGACATGACGAGCGGCGTGCGCTTTTCCGAGGAATACACCGACCCCTATTCCGACATCGGCCAGGTCGATGTCGCCACCGGCTGGAAGCCGGTGCCGCCGGACTGCGATCCGGAATTGCGCTGGCCATCGCATATGTTCGAACTGATCCTGGGGCTCAAGGAAAAGAGCCGGCCGCACGGCGCTGCCTTCGAATACCGCTCGATCGAGACCGACGTGCTTGCCTTCATCATGGAACGGGTGAGCGGCAAACGGCTGGCGCAGCTGGTCTCGGAAGAGCTCTGGCAAAAGCTCGGCGCGGATGAAAGTGCCTGCTTCACCGTCGATAGCGCCGGTTATGCAGTTGCCGACGGCGGCTTCAACGCCACGCTGCGCGACTATGGCCGCTTCGGCCAGCTGATCCTCGACAATGGTGGCGGCATCGTGCCGGCCGACTGGATCGAGGCGACGCGCAATGGCAGGCATGGGCCGGATTTCAGTCCCAGCCTGCCGGAAGGCAGCTATCGCAACCAGTTCTGGATCGAGGATCCGCGCTCGCGGGCGCTGATGTGCCGTGGCGTGTTCGGACAGCTGATCCACATCGACTGGGATACGAAAATGGTCGTGGTCAAGCTTTCGAGCTATCCGGATTTCACCAACGTCGCCTATTCTGTGGCGACGCTGCAAGCGGTGCACGCCATCGCCGCAGCGCTCGCCTGAAACTCGGCCAAAAGATCCTGAAGGAAACGCTATGACCGGCAAGACCGCGTTTGAGACCAGGTATGGCTTTGCCCGAAACCAAGTGCTGCTCGGCAATTGGCGGGAAAGCCCGTTCAGCCGGTGGTCGTTCCAGAATGTCGGCGAGCTGGTGCCGAGCGCTGCCGTGACGGCAAGGCCGGGCAGCAGCGAGGCGCCGGCGCAGGATTTCGGCGGGCTACTTGGCGAAAAGGTCGCCCTTGCAGGCGGCGCGGAGACTGTCGCGGCGTTTCTCGCGCGCTCCGATACCGACGCGCTGACGATCATGAAAGCCGGCAAATTCGTCGGCGACTGGTTCGCACCGCATATGGAGTTCGGTTCACGCCACATCGTCTTTTCGATCAGCAAGTCGCTGACCGCCATTGTTGCCGGCATATTGGAAGGCGAGGGGATTTTCGATCCGCAGGCTCCGGTAAGCCGCTACCTGCCCGAAGCCCCCGGCTCGGCCTATGGCGATGCGCGTGTGCGGCACGTGCTCGACATGAGTGTCAGCCTCGATTTCGAAGAGGCCTATCTCGATCCGGAAAGCGCCTTCGCCCGCTATCGCCGTGCCATGCTGTGGAATCCAGGCGGGGGCACCGAGAGCCTGGCCACTTTCCTCACGACGCTGCAGGGCCTGACCGAGCCGCATGGCCGGACATTCCGCTACCTTTCGCCCAATTCCGACCTGCTCGGCATCCTGCTCGAACGCGCGTCTGGCCAGCGTTTCGCCGATCTGATGCGCGAGAAATTATGGGAGCCGCTCGGCGCCGTCGGCGACGCCTCGGTGACAGTCGACATGGAAGGCACGGCGCGTACGGCCGGCGGCATTTCGGTGACACCGCGCGACCTTGCGCGCGTCGGCGAGATGATGCGGCAAGGTGGCGTGGCCAATGGCCGCCGCGTCGTGCCGGAAGCCTGGATGCGCGACACGACCGAAACCGGCGGTGACGCCGAGGCATGGCGGCGCGGCACGATGGCGTCCCTGTTTCCGCGTGGCCGGTATCGCAACAAATGGTACCAGACGGGCGCGGCAAGCGGCGCCTTCTGCGGCATCGGCATCCACGGCCAGTGGCTTTACGTCAATCCGATGGCCGAAATTGTGATCGCAAAGATGTCGTCGCAGCCGGTACCGGTCGACGATCCGCTCGATCTGGATATGATTTCTTTCTTCGAGGCGCTGAGCCGGATGGTCTGATCCGATCCGTACCGCTTATGCAGCTTTCCTGTGGACCTTTCAGCGGGTTGAAAACGCTGCGGTTGGCGCAGCGGGCGTCTCCGCCTATGGTCGCTGCTCTTTTCGACCAACGACAGGTAGGACATGGCATCCGACATCAAGCGCATCGCAACCATCATAGCCGCCGAAATCGGCGCGCGGCCCGAACAGGCTGCGGCGGCGATCGGTTTGCTGGACGACGGCGCGACAGTGCCGTTCGTGGCGCGTTACCGCAAGGAGGTCACCGGCGGCCTCGACGACACGCAGCTGCGCGATCTTGCCGAGCGGCTCGCCTATCTGCGCGAACTCGACGCGCGCCGCGACACCATCCTTGGTTCGATCCGCGAGCAGGGCAAGCTGACCGAGGAGCTTGAAGCGAAAATCGCTGCTGCCGTGACCAAGGCGGAACTCGAAGATATCTACCTGCCTTACAAGCCGAAGCGCCGGACCAAGGCGGAGATCGCGCGCGAGCGTGGGCTGAGCCCGCTGGCGGAAGCTATTCTCGCCGACCGTACGGCCATGCCCGCCGAGCTGGCGCTGGCCTACATCAGCGAAGACGTGGCAGACGCCAAGGCAGCGCTCGAGGGTGCGCGCGACATCCTGTCCGAGCAGTTCGCCGAGAATGCCGACCTGGTCGGCAGATTGCGGACTTATATGAGGGAACGCGCATTCCTGCGGTCGCGCGTCGTCGACGGCAAGCAGGAGGCCGGCGCCAAATTTTCGGACTATTTCGACCATGTAGAGCGCTGGGCCAACGTGCCGAGCCATCGCGCGCTGGCCATGCTGCGCGGCCGCAACGAGGAGGTTCTGTCGCTCGACATCGAGGTCGATGCCGACGATGCCTCGCCGGTGAAGCCGGTCGAGCGGATGATTGCCGATGCTTATGCCATCGGCCGCCAGTTGCCGGGAGACCGCTGGCTGATGGAAGTAGCCTGCTGGACCTGGCGCATAAAGCTGTCGCTGCACCTGACGCTCGATCTGATGCGGGACTTGCGTGAACGGGCCGAGGAAGAAGCGATCCATGTCTTCGCCCGCAATCTCAAGGATTTGCTGCTTGCCGCCCCTGCCGGCTCACGGCCGACGATGGGCCTCGATCCGGGCATTCGCACCGGCGTCAAGGTGGCGGTGGTGGACGGCACCGGCAAGCTGCTGGCGACGACGACGGTCTATCCGTTCCCGCCGAAGAATGATGTCCGCGGCACGCAGGCCGAACTGGCCAAGCTCATCCGGCTGCATAAGGTCGAGCTGA
The DNA here is from genome assembly GCF_040322515.1 of Mesorhizobium sp. M0136. Taxonomy (NCBI): domain Bacteria; kingdom Pseudomonadati; phylum Pseudomonadota; class Alphaproteobacteria; order Hyphomicrobiales; family Phyllobacteriaceae; genus Mesorhizobium; species Mesorhizobium sp. M0136. Next base: position 95,964 of record NZ_JAMYTP010000009.1, on the reverse strand, counting down.
TCTCGATCGGCAACGGCACCGGCAGCCGCGAGACCGAAAGGCTGGTGGCCGACATGCTGGCTGACATGCCTGCCGGGTCCGGGCCGAAGCCGCTCAAGGTGATCGTCAGCGAAGCCGGTGCCTCGGTCTATTCCGCCTCGGCAACGGCGGCGGCGGAATTTCCCGGCCTCGACGTGTCGCTGCGCGGGGCGGTGTCGATCGCCCGGCGCCTGCAGGATCCGCTCGCCGAACTGGTCAAGATCGAGCCGAAGTCGATCGGCGTCGGCCAGTATCAGCACGACGTCGATCAGTACCGCCTCGGCCGCTCGCTGGAAGCGGTGCTCGAGGATGCGGTCAACGCCGTCGGCGTCGACCTCAACACGGCGTCAGCGCCGCTTCTGGCGCGGGTTTCGGGTCTCGGCGCATCGCTGGCCGAGGCGATCGTTGCGCACCGGGACGCGAGCGGCCCGTTCGCCAACCGCCGCGAACTGTTGAAGGTCTCCCGCCTTGGACCCCGCGCGTTCGAGCAATGCGCCGGCTTTCTGCGCATTCCCGACGGCAGCGAGCCGCTCGATGCCTCCGCCGTGCATCCGGAAGCCTATGGCGTGGCCAAGAAGATCGTTGCGGCCTGCGGGCGCGACGTTCGCTCTCTGATGGGCGACAGCGCCGCACTCAAGGCGCTCGATCCGCGCGTCTTCGTCGATGAGCGCTTCGGCCTGCCGACGGTGCGCGACATCCTGGCGGAGCTGGAAAAGCCCGGCCGCGATCCGCGCCCCGGCTTCAAGACCGCGACCTTTGCCGATGGCATCGACGACATCAAGGATCTGAAGCCCGGCATGCAGCTTGAAGGCACCGTCACCAATGTCGCGGCCTTCGGTGCCTTCGTCGATATCGGCGTGCACCAGGACGGATTGGTGCACGTCTCGCAACTGGCTGATCGGTTCATCAAGGACGCGCATGAGGTGGTCAAGGCCGGCGACGTGGTCAAAGTGCGTGTCGTCGACGTCGATATCAAGCGCAAGCGCATCGGCCTGTCGATGCGCAAGGATGGCGACGGTGGCGCACCGAAGCCACGCGACAATGGCAGCAGGCCGGTGCCGCGCGCGCCGGCGCCCCAACGCCAGCCGGAGCAGCCGGCGCAGCAGGGCGCGTTCGGCGCCGCGTTGGCCGATGCGTTGAAGCGGAAATAATTTCGCGAGCCGGGCTATGGCAGGTCAGACGGCGGCGCTCGACATTGATGATCCATCACCAATGCTCATGGATCGGCGAAGCTATTTCGTTTGATTTTTTCAGGACGGGAGCCGATAAGCCGCGCGTTTCAAGATTTCTGTTTCGATGCATGTCGTTATCTCCAGGCTGCCGAACACCCTCGGGTCAGGCCCGCGGGCAAGCTTTGGGCGACATGCATGAGTTTGGGAGACCGAGAGCCATGGCCGCCGACAAGAACGCATTCGTCTGGGATGATCCTTTCCTGATCGAGGACCAGCTTTCGGAGGACGAGCGCATGGTGCGCGATGGCGCCGCGGCTTTTGCCGCCGACAAGCTCGCTCCGAAGATCGAGGAAGCCTACCTCGAGGAAAAGACCGACGCCGGGATATTTCGCGAAATGGGCGAGGCGGGTCTGCTCGGCATTACCATCCCCGAGGAATATGGCGGGCTCGGCGGCAACTACGTCACCTACGGGCTGGTCGCGCGGGAAGTGGAGCGGATCGATTCCGGCTATCGCTCGATGATGAGCGTGCAGTCGTCGCTGGTGATTTATCCGATCCATGCCTATGGCTCGGAAGAACAGCGCAGGAAATACCTGCCGAAGCTGGCGTCGGGCGAATGGATCGGCTGCTTTGGCTTGACCGAACCTGATGCCGGTTCCGACCCGGGCGGCATGAAGACGCGGGCCGAGAAGACCGCGAACGGCTACAGGATCTCCGGCTCGAAAATGTGGATTTCCAACGCGCCGATCGCCGATGTTTTCGTCGTCTGGGCAAAGTTGTCCGACGAAAGTGGGGGCGCGCATGACAACCAGATTCGCGGCTTTGTCCTGGAAAAGGGCATGAACGGGCTGTCGGCACCGAAGATCGGCGGCAAGCTGTCGCTTCGCGCATCGATCACCGGCGAAGTGGTGATGGAAGGCGTCGAGGTCGGCGAGGACGCGCTGCTGCCCAATGTCTCGGGCCTGAAGGGTCCGTTCGGCTGTCTCAACCGGGCGCGCTACGGCATCTCCTGGGGTGCCATGGGCGCGGCCGAGGATTGCTGGCACCGCGCCCGCCAGTATGGCCTTGATCGCAAGCAGTTCGGTAAGCCACTGGCCGGCACGCAGCTTTTCCAGAAGAAGCTCGCCGACATGCAGACTGAGATCGCGCTCGGCCTGCAGGGAAGCCTGCGCGTCGGGCGGCTGATGGATGAAGGGAAGATGGCGCCGGAGATGATCTCGCTCGTCAAGCGCAACAATTGCGGCAAGGCGCTCGACATCGCCCGCCAGGCCCGCGACATGCATGGCGGCAATGGCATCCAGATCGGCTACCACGTCATGCGCCACGCCCAGAACCTGGAAACCGTCAACACCTATGAGGGCACGCATGACGTGCATGCGCTGATCCTCGGACGGGCTCAGACCGGGTTGCAGGCGTTCTTTTAGGGTTCAGGCTCCGCTTCCAGGATGCCCGTAACTGGTATCTCCCTTCGCAAAGCGGGAGATCGGCAACTTTCGTCGACCATGCCACATTTTGTTCTTGCTTTGTGCCGGCAGCTATGCTACTAATTTGGATATGGTGCTAATTGGCTCCAACGACCCGCCCGCCGAGGCGGGTTTTTCTTTTCCGCTGTTTTCGACGAAGCATCGCGTGTGCTGCCGATCATCGATATCGGCGGGACAGTGCCCGGTGCTGACCCGCCGCACTTCGGCTCTGCAGCGTTGCAACGTTTTGCCGCCACACTGCGGAATCCAGGGGTCGGCGCTCCGTTTCGTGAAGCTATGAAAGCTGCTTAATTTAGGTGCAGCGCAACATCTCTGCTTGGAGAATGCTCAGCATTCGTGGCAGGGTTCAGCGAACTCCTTTTGAAACGCCGACTTCAGGGGCACCATGGCAATTCTGGCAGCCGTCTATCACCTGACCCACTACAAATACGACCGGCCGGTCGTATTAGGCCCGCAAGTCATAAGGTTGCAGCCCGCGCCGCATTCCCGCACGAAAGTGCTTAGCCATTCGCTGAAGGTCGGGCCGGCAAACCACTTCGTCAATTTGCAGCAGGACCCCTACGGTAATTTCCTGGCCCGCTTCGTCTTCCCCGAGCCGGTGACGGAACTGAAGATCGAGGTCGATCTCGTTGCCGACATGACGGTCTACAATCCGTTCGATTTCTTCGTCGAGCCCTCGGCCGAGACGTTTCCGTTCGAATACCCCGAAGAGATCAGGGACGATCTGACCATCTACCGGACGCCGGAACCGGCGGGGCCGCTGTTGGAGGCATTCCTCAAAACCCTCGACCGCGGCCCGACCAACACCGTCAATTTTGTCGTCGACCTCAATGCGCGGCTGCAGCGCGAGATCGCGTATATCGTGCGCATGGAAACCGGCGTCTTCTCGCCCGAGGAAACGCTGGCCGCCGGCAAGGGGTCGTGCCGGGATTCCAGCTGGCTCCTGGTGCAGATACTGAGGAACCTCGGCATCGCTGCGCGCTTCGTTTCCGGCTACCTGATCCAGCTGAAGCCCGACCTCGTCGCGCTTGACGGACCGCCCGGCACCGCCGTCGACTTCACCGATCTCCATGCCTGGTGCGAGGTGTATCTGCCGGGCGCCGGTTGGATCGGCTTCGACCCGACCTCCGGCCTGCTCACCGGCGAAAGCCATGTGCCGCTCGCGGCAACGCCGCATTTCCGCAATGCTGCGCCGATCTCCGGCATGGCGAGCTTCGCCAATGTCGAGTTCGGCTTCGACATGCGGGTCGACCGCATCGCCGAGCATCCGCGCATTACCAAGCCGTTTTCCGACGAAAGCTGGCAGGCGCTCGATGCGCTGGGCAACCAGGTTGACGCCGCGCTTGATGCCGGCGACGTGCGGCTGACCATGGGCGGCGAGCCGACCTTCGTCTCGATCGACGATTTCGAGGCTGCAGAGTGGAACACCGCCGCCGTCGGGCCAACCAAACGCGAAAAGGCCGATGCGCTGATCCGCCGGCTGCGCGAGCGCTTCGCGCCGGGCGGCTTCCTGCATTACGGGCAAGGCAAGTGGTACCCCGGCGAAAGCCTGCCGCGCTGGACCTTCTCGCTCTACTGGCGCACCGACGGCGAGCCGGTGTGGAGCGACCCGTCGTTGATCGCGCATGAAAAGAGCGAGGCGGATGTCGGACCGATGCAGGCCGAGAGCCTGCTGACCGCGATTGCCGACGAACTCGGCATCGACAAGACGATGGTCAGCGAAGCCTATGAGGATCCCGCCGAATGGCTGCTCAAGGAAGGCAAGCTACCGGACAACGTCGATCCTTCCAATTCGAAGTTGGAGGACCCGGAGGAGCGCAGCCGCATGGCGCGGGTGTTCGAACGCGGGCTGACCAAGCCGTCGGGCTATGTGCTGCCTGTCCAGCGCTGGAACAGCCAGGCGTCAGGACCGCGCTGGCGCTCGGAGAAGTGGAAGACGCGGCGCGGCAGGCTGTTCCTGGTGCCGGGAGATTCACCGGTCGGTTACCGCCTGCCGCTCGGCACGCTGCCTTACGTGCCGCCGGCACAGTTCCCCTACATCGTGCCGGTCGATCCATCGCTGCCGCGCGGATCGTTGCCGGCGCGTGAGGCGATCTTGCCCGGTTCTGTTTCTTCGCCCGCTCCGGCCGAACTTGAAGGCGCCGACGAAATGGCGCGACGCCAGCAGGCCGTTTCCTTCACGCCCGCCACCGCCCAGCAGGACCGCGCCAAACAGTATAGCACCGAGCTGGGGGGCGCCGGGCGCAGGGCGCTTTCGGTCGAGCCGCGCGACGGACGGCTTTGCGTTTTCATGCCGCCGGTCGAGGCGCTGGAGGACTATCTCGAACTGGTCGCGGCGGCGGAGAACGCGGCAAAGGCTATTGGCCTGCCTGTGCATATCGAGGGTTACGGCCCGCCGCACGATCCGCGCCTCAACGTCATCCGTGTGGCACCCGATCCCGGCGTTATCGAAGTCAATATCCACCCCGCCGCGAATTGGCAGGATTGCGTGGCGACGACCACGGCGATCTACGAGGAGGCGCGGCAGACGCGGCTTGGCGCCGACAAGTTCATGATCGACGGCCGCCATACCGGCACCGGCGGCGGCAACCACGTCGTCGTCGGCGGCGCAACGCCCAATGACAGTCCGTTCCTGCGCCGCCCCGACCTGTTGAAAAGCCTGGTGCTGCAGTGGCAGCGGCATCCGTCGCTGTCCTATCTGTTCTCCGGCCTGTTCATCGGCCCGACCAGCCAGGCGCCGCGCTTCGACGAGGCACGCCACGATTCGCTCTACGAACTCGAAATCGCGATGGCGCAGGTGCCGCATCCGGACAAGGGCGCGGCACCCCTGCCGTGGCTGGTCGACCGGCTGTTCCGCAACCTTCTGACCGACGTGACCGGCAATACCCATCGCTCGGAAATCTGCATCGACAAGCTGTTTTCGCCGGACGGGCCGACCGGCCGGCTCGGGCTGGTCGAATTCCGCGGCTTCGAGATGCCGCCCAACGCGCGCATGAGCCTGGCGCAGCAATTGCTGGTGCGCGCCATCATCGCTCGGGCCTGGAAGAACCCGCTCGACGGCCGCTTCGTGCGCTGGGGCACCTCGCTGCACGACCGTTTCATGCTGCCGCATTATGTCTGGGCTGACTTTCTCGATGTGCTGGACGACCTCAAGCTGAACGGCTTTGCATTCCGTCCGGAATGGTTCGACGCCCAGCTCGAATTCCGCTTCCCGTTCTGCGGCGAGGTCCAGCATGCCGGTATCAAGCTGGAGCTCAGGCAGGCGCTGGAGCCGTGGCATGTCATGGGCGAGCAAGGCGCGATCGGCGGCACCGTGCGCTTTGTCGATTCCTCCGTCGAGCGGCTGCAGGTGAAGACCGAGGGGCTCAACCCGGAGCGTCACGCGGTCGTCTGCAACGGCCGCCTGGTGCCGATGAAGGTGACCGACAACCGCGAGATCGCGGTGGCCGGCGTGCGCTTCAAGGCCTGGCAGCCGGCGTCGGGCCTGCATCCGGCGCTGCCGGTCAACACGCCGCTGGTCTTCGACATCTATGACCGCTGGTCGGGCCGCGCGGTCGGCGGCTGCGTCTACCACGTCGCGCATCCCGGCGGGCGCAGCTACGACACGTTCCCCGTCAACGGCAACGAAGCGGAGGCGCGGCGGCTCGCCCGCTTCGAGCCGCGTGGCCATACGCCGTCCAGCTATGTGCTGCGCAACGAAGAAGCCTCTGAAGATTTCCCGATGACCCTTGACCTTCGGCGACCGCAAAGACTCTGATCAGCCATGGCGAAGGGGAATCACAAAAGGCTGCGCAGCAAGCCGCAGACCCACAGTCTGCTGGAGCACTACCAGCCGATCGACGGCGTCGTCGACGAGATGGTCGATGCGTCAGGCAATCCGCGGCCGGCCTGGCGGCACTTCATCGAGGCGCTGGAGGACCTGGGGCCGGAAAAGCTTGCCCAGCGCTTCGCCCGCGCCGACCAATACCTGCGCGACGCCGGCGTCTACTACCGCGTCTATGACAAGGCCGGCGCCAACGAGCGGGAATGGCCGCTGGCGCATGTGCCGTTGCTGATCGAGGAGCAGGAATGGGCTGACATCAGCGCCGGCCTGGTCCAGCGCGCCGATCTGTTCGAGGAGACCATCGCCGACATCTACGGGCCGAACCGGCTGGTCGAGAAAGGCATTCTGCCGGCCGGATTGATCGCGGCCAGCCCGGAATATTTGCGGCCGGTCGTCGGCACCAGGCCGGCCAGCGGCCATTTTCTGCATTTCTGCGCCTTCGAGCTCGGTCGTGGCCCGGACGGCCGCTGGTGGGTGCTTGGCGACCGCACACAGGCCCCATCTGGCGCCGGCTTCGCACTGGAAAACCGCGTCGCCACCACCAGGGCGCTGTCCGACATCTACGGCGAAATGCATGTGCACCGCCTGGCCGGCTTCTTCCGCCGTTTTCGCGATGCGCTGATCGGCATGGCCAAGCAAGCCGGTGGCCGTGTCGCCATCCTGACGCCGGGACCGCTGAACGAAACCTATTACGAACATGCCTATATCGCCCGCTATCTCGGCATCATGCTGCTCGAGGGCGAGGACCTGACTGTCTCGAGCGGCAGGCTGATGGTGCGCACCGTTTCGGGGCTGATGCCGGTGAGCGTCTTGTGGCGGCGGCTCGACGCCGCCTTCGCAGATCCGCTCGAACTGCGGCCGGACTCGCAGATCGGCACGCCGGGGCTGGTCGAAGCGGTCCGGCAGGGGGCGGTTTCGGCCGTCAACGCGCTGGGCTCCGGCCTGATGGAGACACGCGCGCTGCTCGCCTTCCTGCCGAAGATTTCGCGCGCCCTGCGCAATGAGGAGCTGCTGCTGCCGACCGTCGCGACGTGGTGGTGCGGGCAGGAGGCGGAGCGCGAGCATGTGCTCGCCAATATCGATAGCATGGTGATCGGTCCGGCGCTATCAGCGCGGCTCGCCTTCGAGGATGACGGCTCGACCAAGCTCGGGTCAGCGCTGTCGGTCGAGGAGCGGGCCGAACTCGTCGCCCGGATCGAACGGGACGGCGGCGACTTCGTCGGCCAGGAAGCGGTGACGCTATCGACCACCCCGGTCTATGTCGGCGGCTGGCTGGAGCCGCGGCCGGCAAGCCTGCGCGTCTATCTGGCGCGGACGCCCGAAGGCTGGACCGTGATGCCGGGCGGTTTTGCCCGTGTCGGCTTTTCGCTCGACCCGACGGCCATCGCCATGCAGCGCGGCGGCCAGGCGGCGGATGTCTGGGTGGTCAGCGACAGGCCGGTGGAGCGCGAGACGCTGCTGCCGCAGGAGCACGACAGCTTTACCCGAACCTTGCCAGGCAGCCTGCCCAGCCGCGCGGCGGAAAACCTGACATGGCTTGGGCGCTATATCGAGCGGTCGGAAGACACGGTGCGCATCCTGCGCGCCTACCATGTGCGGCTGGCCGAGACATCCGATCCCGAGATGCCGCTGCTCGCCGATATCAGGGACCATCTCGCGCCGTTCGGCATCGATGTCGAGACGGCAATCCCATTGGGGCTCATCAGCACCCTGGACAGCGCCGTCTACAGTGCCGGACAGATCCGAGACCGTTTCTCGCCGGATGGCTGGCTGGCATTGAAGGATCTGTCGAAGACCATCCATCAATTTGCCGCGACGGTGGCGCCGGGCGATGACGCGACAAGGGCAATGACGGTGATCCTGCGCAAGCTGGCCGGGTTTTCCGGCCTGCTGCACGAGAACATGTACCGCTTTGCCGGCTGGCGTTTCCTCGAAATCGGCCGCAGGCTCGAACGCGGCATCCAGATCGCCCGCACGCTCGCCCGGCTGACCAGAGCCCAGGCGCCTGAAGGCGCACTCGACATGATGCTGGAGATCGGCGACAGCGTCATGACGCACCGTCGGCAATATCCGGTGCAGGCGGGGCGGCGCACGGTGGTCGACCTTCTGGCGCTCGATCCGCTCAACCCGCGCTCGATCCTTTTCCAGCTCGAACGGCTGAAGGCCGAAATCGCGCTGCTGCCCTCCGTCGGCGCTGAAGGCCATATGTCGCCGGCGGCCAAGGAAATTCTGCAGCTCAACACGTCGATCGCCATCAAGGAGCCCTCGGACATGACGGCCGAGGCCCTCGGCGATCTCGCCAATGAAATCGGCGGGCTCTACAACAGCCTCGCCAAAGCCTATTTCGGGTAGAGACAGCATGCTCTACGACATCAGGCTTCACCTGCGTTACGACTATGATGCGGCGGCCGGCGGCGGCCGCCATCAGGTGCGCGTGCTGCCGCCGACCATCCCTGGCGTGCAGCGCGTCGTCGCCGCTTCACTGTCCTTTGTGCCGGCGCCCAGCGAACGCTCCGACTTTTCCGACTTTTTCCGCAACAGTGTCACCTCGATCGCCTTTCGTGACGCGCATGATGCGCTCGACATCAGGATGAGCGCGCGTGTTTCAGTGTCGCGGCCGGAGCCCGGGCTCGACGTATCGCCGGACATACGCCGGCTGAGGGAAGAACTCGGCGCCGTGCACTCGCTGGCGCCGGCGTCGCCGCATCACTTTCTGGCCGCCAGCGATCATGCCGGCATCGACCCGGCAATCACTGCCTATGCGAAAGACAGTGCCGGCAGTTCGACAGTCGGCACGGCCATGGCTCTGTGCAACCGCATTCACCGCGATTTCACCTATGACGGCGAGGCGACCACCGTGCAGACGCGGGCCAGCGACGCCTTCGGCCTGAAGCGCGGCGTCTGCCAGGATTTTTCCCACATCATGATCGCCGGCCTGCGCGGCCTCGGCATTCCTGCCGGCTATGTCAGCGGGTTCCTCCGCACCATCCCGCCGCGCGGAAAGCCGCGGCTCGAAGGCGCCGACGCCATGCATGCCTGGGTCAAGGTGTGGTGCGGACGCGATGCCGGCTGGCAGGAATTCGATCCGACCAATGGCATGCGGGCAAGCAACGACCATATCACGGTCGGCTACGGCCGCGACTACTCCGATGTGGCGCCGATCGTCGGCGTGTTGAAAACCACGGGCGGGCAGGTCGGCGAACAGGCGGTCGACGTCATACCGGTCGTCCTAGAAAAGGCGTGATGACGCACGTCTTCGTTGCACGGCGGCGGCGATAGGCTGGAACCAAGAGATCAAGAGGCGGTGGAACCCGCAGCCGGCAAGCGGCTTATCTACGGAAATTCCGTGGAGAGGACATGCTGGACAAATCCGGATCGTCGTCTGGCCAATCGGCTGTGAGGAAAGCTGCACCAAAGAACGGGGTGCGGCAGAATGGAGCGCCGGAGAACGGCGCGCAAGCCTCGGCCGTTCGGGCCTCGCTCAATTATGTCATCGACACTGAACCCGGTATTCGCCGGCTGCGTTCGGGCAAGGGGTTCTCGTACAAAGGACCCGACGGGCGGATTGTCGACGGGGAGGCGCTGGCACGCATCAAGGCGCTCGCCATCCCCCCGGCCTGGACGGATGTCTGGATCTCGCCGGATGCCGACGGTCACATCCAGGCGACCGGTCGGGACCAGCGCGGGCGCAAGCAATACCGCTATCATCCGCACTGGGCCGAGGAGCGCGACGGCGTCAAATATTCGAGCCTGGTCGCCTTCGCCGAAGGCCTGCCCGAACTGCGGCGGCAGATCGACGTCGATTTGCGCCGTCACGGCCTGCCGCTGGAACGCGTCGTGGCGGCTATAGTCTGGTTGCTCGACAACACGATGATCCGTGTCGGCAATGCCGCCTATGCACGCGACAACAAGAGTTTTGGGCTGACCACGCTGCGGGACCGCCATGTCGACATCAGGGGCTCAAGCCTGCGTTTTGCCTTCGTCGGCAAATCCGGCAAGGAATGGAGATTGAAGCTTGTCGATCGCCGGATTGCCAAGGTCGTGCGCGGAGCGCAGGACTTGCCGGGGCAGAAGTTGTTTCAGTATCTCGACGAGGGCGGAAACAGGCATCCGGTGCGCTCAGACGACGTCAACCGCTATATCAGGGAGAATGCCGGAGCGGAGTTCAGCTCCAAGCACTTCAGAACCTGGGGCGGCACCATTCATGCCGCGTCGCTGTTTGCCCAAACCGAACGTCCCGAAAGCCAGGCGCAGCAAAAGCGGGTGATGAACAATGTCATCGACAAGGTTGCCGAGCGGCTCGGCAACACACGCGCGGTTTGTCGCCAATGCTACATCCATCCGGAAGTGTTCCGCGCCTGGTCCGAAGGACGGCTGCTCGACGAAATGGCGGATGCCAACAAAGGCAAGCGCTCGATCGCCGGCCTCGACAACGAGGAGGCCCTGGTCTTGAGATGGCTGAAGGCGAGAGAAAGCTGACGTCGGACCGCGGCGTATTTTTTTGTCGACGCCATGTCGGCATCGGTCCTAGTGTTTCGTCCTTTGACAGAGAAAAGGACGAACCATGCTCTACGCGATCCTCTGCTATGCCTCTGAAGACGTCGTCTGCTCCTGGAGCAAGGAGCAGGACGATGCCGTCATGGAAAAACTTCTGGGTGTGCAGGAAAAATATGCCCAGGCGGGCCGCCTTGGCCCGGTGGCGCGGCTCTTGCCGACGACCGCGGCGACGACGCTGAGGAAGGTCAAGGGCGAATCGATCGTCATCGACGGCCCGTTTGCCGAAACCAAGGAACAGTTCCTCGGCTTCTACACGCTCGAATGCGCCGACCTCGATGAGGCCGTCGACTTCGCGCGTGAGCTTTCCGAGGTCAACCCGAGCGGCGGCTCCTATGAAATCCGGCCGGTCTCGCTCTTCAATCCCGCCAAGGTTTCCGCATGACCGAACTCGCCTGGATCAGCACGGCAATCAGCACCGCTCGCCCGCAGGCGATGGGGGCATTGCTGCGCTACTTCCGCGACCTCGATGCCGCGGAGGAAGCATTCCAGGACGCCTGCCTGAGGGCACTGAACAACTGGCCGAAAAACGGTCCTCCGCGCGATCCGGCAGCGTGGCTGATCTTCGTCGGCCGCAACAGCGGCATCGATGCGGTGCGCAAGCGCGCCAAGCAGGCGCCGCTGCCGGAGGAGGACCAGATCTCCGACCTGGAAGATGCCGAGAGCGACGTCGCCGAGCGGCTGGACGGGGCGCATTACCGTGACGATATTTTGCGGCTGCTGTTCATCTGCTGCCATCCAGACCTGCCGGCCACACAGCAGATCGCCGTGGCGTTGCGCATCGTCTCCGGCCTGACGGTCAAGCAGATCGCCCGCGCCTTCCTCGTCGGTGAAAGCGCCATGGAGCAGCGTATCACGCGCGCCAAGGCGCGTATCGCCGACGCCGGGGTGCCGTTCGAGACGCCGGGAGCGGTCGAGCGCTCCGAACGGCTCGCCGCCGTCGCTGCCATGGTCTACCTGATCTTCAACGAAGGCTATTCCAGCAATAGCGGCGAGGCATCGGCGCGTGCGCCGCTTTGCGAAGAGGCGATCCGGCTGGCCCGGCTGCTGCTCAGGCTGTTCCAGACCGAGCCGGAGATCATGGGGCTGACGGCGCTGTTGCTGCTGCAACATGCACGCGCGCCTGCCCGCTTCGACGAGAACGGCGAGATCGTGCTGCTCGAAGACCAGGACCGCAGCCTGTGGAGCCGCAAGATGATCGATGAAGGCCTGGCGCTGGTCGATAAGGCGTTGCGCCATCGCAAGCCCGGTCCGTACCAGGTGCAAGCGGCGATCGCCGCACTGCATGCGCGGGCGGAAAAGCCCGAGGATACGGACTGGAACGAGATCGACCTGCTCTACGGCCTGCTCGAGCAGATGCAGCCGTCGCCGGTGGTGACGCTCAACCGCGCCGTCGCGGTCTCCAAGGTGCGTGGACCGGAAGCCGCACTCGCCATGATCGAGCCGCTGGAGGGGCGGCTTTCCGGCTATTTCCATTTCTTCGGCCTCAAGGGCGGACTGCTGATGCAGCTTGACCGCGGCGAGGAGGCGCGCGTCGCTTTCGACCGCGCCATCGCGCTTGCCAATACCGCCGCCGAGGCCGCGCATATCCGCATGCATATCGACCGGCTGATGAAAGAAGGCGCCAAGCAAACGGCGCATTGATCCGACGCCTTCGCCTGGTTCAACGGTCTGACCTTTGGTTAGACCATGCCGGGGTGGCGATTTTTCCCTGAAACGAGTAATGCCACGCCATGACAGCGCCTGGTGTGCCGACCGGCAGGTGGCGGGTATGGCGCAAGGCTTGGACCGACGCCATATGAGCGACGGGATCTGAAAGGGATGAAAATGACGATTGCGAAGGAAACGGCCGGGCTTCTGGCGAAACTGGGCGTTGCCGAAGGCGCGCTTACGGGCGGCGACCTCATCGTGCGCAGCCCGGTGACCGGCGAGCAGATCGCCGCGCTGAAGACCATCTCGCCGGCCGATGCGACGACGATCATCGACAATGCCTACAAAGCTTTCCTGGCGTGGCGGCAGGTGCCAGCTCCCAAGCGTGGAGAACTGGTACGGCTGCTCGGCGAGGAATTGCGCACACACAAGACCGAGCTTGGCCGGTTGGTATCGATCGAAGTCGGCAAGATCCCATCCGAGGGTCTTGGCGAAGTGCAGGAGATGATCGACATCTGCGATTTCGCCGTCGGTCTTTCCCGGCAACTGTACGGCCTGACCATCGCCACCGAGCGTCCCGGCCATCGCATGATGGAAACCTGGCATCCGCTCGGCGTCGTCGGGGTCATCTCGGCCTTCAACTTTCCGGTCGCGGTATGGTCGTGGAACGCAGCACTTGCGCTGGTCTGCGGCGACGCGGTGGTGTGGAAGCCATCCGAGAAGACACCGCTGACGGCGCTCGCCTGCGAAGCGATCTTCAAGCGTGCAGCAGAACGTTTCGGCGATGCGCCGAAGGGGCTGGCGCCGGTTCTGATCGGCGACCGCGCCGTCGGCGAGATCCTGGTCGATCATCCCAAGGTGCCGCTGGTCTCGGCCACCGGCTCGACGCGCATGGGCAGGGATGTCGGACCACGGCTGGCGAAGCGCTTTGCCCGTGCCGTGCTGGAGCTCGGCGGCAACAATGCCGGCATCGTCTGCCCGACGGCCGATCTCGACATGGCGCTCCGCGCCATCGCCTTCGGCGCCATGGGCACGGCCGGCCAGCGCTGCACGACGCTCAGGCGCCTGTTCGTGCATGAGAGCGTCTACGACCAGCTCGTCCCTCGCCTGAAGAAGGCCTATGAAAGCGTCTCGGTCGGCAATCCGCTGGAGACAAGCGCTCTGGTCGGCCCGCTGATCGACAAGGCTGCCTACGAGAATATGCAGAAGGCGCTGGAGGAGGCGGCTTCGCATGGCGGTAAGATAACCGGCGGAATGCGGGTCGAGAACGGCCATCCCGAGGCCTACTATGTGCGTCCCGCGCTGGTCGAAATGCCGCGGCAGGTTTCTCCAGTGACGGAGGAGACCTTCGCGCCCATCCTCTACGTGATGAAATATTCGGACTTCGACGCCGTGCTAGAAGAACACAATGCGGTGGGAGCGGGGCTGTCATCGTCGATCTTTACCCGCGACCTGCAGGAATCCGAGCGCTTTCTTGGCGTCGACGGATCGGACTGCGGCATCGCCAACGTCAATATAGGCACGTCAGGGGCCGAGATCGGCGGCGCCTTCGGTGGCGAGAAGGAAACCGGCGGCGGCCGCGAGAGCGGCTCCGATGCCTGGAAGGCCTATATGCGGCGCGCTACCAATACGGTGAACTATTCCAAGGCGCTGCCGCTTGCGCAGGGCGTGTCGTTCGACATCGATTGAAATGCCAGACCTCCGTCGCGGCGGCGCCAAGGCCGCCACGACGGCGTTCGGCTCGCGGTTCAGCTGGCTTCGGCAGATCCAACGCAATTGTCGAAGGCTGAATCGATGATGGCGAGCTTGACCGCCTGGGCGGTCATGTATTCCTGATAGAACTCGCTCGACACCCACATGACCGAATGACCGCGCTGGCCCAGCCAGCCAATGCTGCCAAGTTCTTCGGCAGCGCGCAATTTGCGTGACAGGTGGGTCCGGGAAAGCTTGAGCCAGTTCGCGAAATCTCCGATTGAGACCACACCAGCCGGAATTCGGTCCAGGTCGGCATGATCGGGATCGATGCCGGACATCAGCCAATCCATGACAATGCCGCCATTGTCGAGCCAGGTGAACAAGGAAAAGGTCTGTCTCGGCTCGCGCACGGCATGCGACGAAAGCAGGCCGTCAGCCACCAGCGGCTGCAGTTTGGCGAGCACGTCCGGTTGTCCGACGAATGCTGCCAGTCGAGATCCACCGTCCAGGCTGTCCAGCGTTTTCAGATGAGCCATGACCCAGCCGGCAACCGTCTCCAGAGTGCCCGCGACCGGCTCAAAGGGGCGAATGCGCCCGTGTTTAATCGGCAGATGCCGGATGAAACCGTAATGCAGCATCTCCTTCAGGAAGGCATCGGCGGTGTTGCGGCTGGCCACCGAATGCCGGCGGATGCCGTCCATGAACCGTGCGGACGTAAGTCCCTTGCGATGGTCGTCCGGCTCTCAATCGAAATACAAGGCAAGGCCGATGTGGGCCATCAGCCAGCGTTGTTGCGTGGCGAACACCGAAGCCAGCCGCGGGGTTGCTTCATAGGTCTGGAGCAGCGTCCGCGACTGAGCCTGGACGTGCCGACGCAATGCCGGATGGCTGGCAATGTCTTCAGAAACCAGCGCCATCCCCGCCGAGCCCAACCAAATTTGCAACTGGAAATACCGGTCACAATTTCAGCCTTCGCGGACCGTGTCCAGAGCCGGCACATCAGGATGCGAGCTGAATCCCGCCGGCTAGCAGTTACGCGACTTGGTCGCCGAGGCCCCGATCTCGCGACGCTGATCTTGCCGCGCGAGACTAGCCTGCTTGAACCCATAATGGTGGCTTCGCCTGGCCAGCCCGCATTCCCCGACGGAGAGGCGGAACCAACACCAGTTTTGCTCGTTGAAGAACGCCGATTGGACTGAGACAGTGAGGAATTACAAAATGGAGAATGGGCTTTTCGCCACGCCGCCTGCAGCGTTCCGAAAAACCGAGTCGGTTTGGCTACGGGCGCTCAAGTGGCTGTTACGCCGGGTGCGCAGCGCCTCCGACAGCTCCGGAACCATGTTGAAGCCAATCCTTGCCGGACCGGAGGATGGCGGGGTCCATTCCGCCTCGACGCGTTTGAGCCGATCTCGACGCGTTTGAGGCCGACCGCGCTGCGATTTTGACTCCAAAAATAGCCGCTCACATATTTTTTCTTTTTATGGCCGCCGCCGCAACCTCGCCCATAGCCGCTTCGAAGGCCGGCCACGGCGGCGTGTCGGCCTGATGCAGCAGGCGGGAACCATCGGGCATGCTTGGCTATTAGATACAGGCGGCTGCTGGTCTGCCGAGCCAGGAGCCATTGCTTATGATCATCGATCCCCCACCGAAAAGCGCCATCCCGGCATCAGTTCCGTCGGTCGATCCAAAAGCCGCCCCGACGCCTCGCAATGCCGAAGCAGAGGTCTTTTATATCGAAGCGATCCGCGAGCTTGTCGCGACCGGCATCCCCTTTCTCGTCGCCGGCACCTATGCCGTAAGCGCCTATACCGGGATCACCCGCCCGACCAAGGATCTGGACATTTTCTGCAAGGCCGGCGACTGCGCGCGCATCCTCGCCCATTTCAAGCAGATCGGCTACGCCGTCGTGGTTGAGGACGACCGGTGGCTCGGCAAAGTGTTCAAGGGCACGCATTTTTTCGACGTCATCTTCACCTCAATGAACGGCACAATGCCTGTCGACGACCAGTGGCTGGAGCATGCTCGCCAGGCCGAATTACTGGGCAGCCAGGTGCGGATCATCGGCCCAACCGAGCTTATCTGGTCCAAATGCTTCATCCAGGATCGTGGCCGCCACGATGGGGCCGACGTCGCGCATACCATCCTCAAGGCGCACGACCAGATCGACTGGCAAAGGCTGCTTTCCTACATGGAAGTCCATTGGGAAGTTCTGCTGATGCATCTCTTGAACTTCCGATGGATCTATCCGACGGAGCGCGACCGGGTGCCCGCGTGGCTGCTCGACGAACTGCTTGACCGGCTGGCCAAGCAGCGCGAATTGCCGCCTTCCCGGATGCGGATCTGCCGCGGGCGCATGCTTTCACGAACCGACTATGAGATCGACGTCAAGCAATGGGGCTTTGCCGACGTCGGCGGTGAAGGAGAATATAGCGATGGCTGACGGGCTCGAATCTGCTTCGGCAAAGGCGGAAAATGGCGGCACTCTCAAGGTCGCCGCCATCGGCGATCTGCATGTCGGCAAGGAGGACCAGGCCTCGTACCGCGACCTTTTCGGCGAGATGTCGCGTGAAGCCCAGGTTCTCGTGCTGACGGGCGACCTTACCAATCTCGGCAAGCCTAGGGAGGCCGAAATCCTTGCCGAGGAACTGCGTGCCTGCACGATCCCGGTCGTCGCCGTGCTTGGCAACCACGACTATGAGTCGGGCGCCGTCGAGCAGGTTACCGATATTCTGCGCCAGGCGGGCGTTCACCTCCTCGATGGCGAGGCGACGGAGATTCACGAGGTCGGGTTCGTGGGGGTCAAGGGTTTCGTTGGCGGTTTCGGGTCGCGCATGCTCGGCTCCTTCGGCGAACCGGCCATCAAGTCGATGGTGGCGGAAAGCGTGAACGAAGCGATGCGGCTTGAAAACGCGATGCGGCAGGTCCGCGCCAAACGCACGCTTGTCGTTCTGCACTACGCGCCTGTCGTCGAGACGGTCGAAGGCGAGCCGCTGGAGATCTTCCCGTTTCTCGGTTCGTCACGTCTGGCCGAGACGATAGACCGGTTCCAGGTCAGCGCGGTTGTGCATGGTCATGCGCATCGCGGCGCTTACGAGGGCCGCACGCCGGGCGGGGCGTCGGTCTATAACGTTGCCATGCATGTCGCCAAGCCGACCGGCCGCCCCTACGCCATGCTCGAAATCTGACAGGCGGCGCCACTGGCGCAGGCAATCGCAGTACACACTGCAGAACGATCACGGCAATTGCCGGCTAAAAAGCCGTCCGCTTCGGTGGAATGTCGTTTTCATCCGGGTTGGGAACGGGGTCCTCGTCGGGGAGCCTGTCGGGGTCCGGCTCACGCACGGGCTTGGGATCGGGAATAGGAGGCGGTGGCACCGGCGTCGGTGTCGGCTCGGGTGTGGGAATAGTGGCCATCGTAATCATCTCCTCTTGGCGCAGAACAACGCAACAGGTCGGCTGGTTCCCGGCTTGCCCGTTTTTGGAAAACCACACCGTCGCACTTGCCGGTCAGCCCATTTCGGGATTCGGCTGGCTGCCACCCGACTTGCTTGACCGCAGCAGCAGCGCCAGCGGAACCAGCAGGGCGGTTGCCACCGCGCAGTAGCGGAAGACATCGACATAGGCGAGCAGCGTGGCCTGGCGGGCGATCAACTGACCAAGCCAGCCGATCGCCTGCTGCTTCGCCTCGACCATCGGCGAACCCTGGGCGACGAAATGCTCAGTCGCCTGCCGAAGCGCCTGCTGATAGGCGGGCGACGATTGGACGGTGTTGCCGACCAGATTCGATTGATGGATCTGGGAGCTTTGCGCAATGACGGTGTTGGATAGCGAGACGCCGATGCTGCCGCCGATATTGCGTGCAACGTTGATCAGCGCCGATGCCTGGTTGGTCTTCTGCGGGGGCAGGCCGACATAGGCCGCGGTTGAAATGGGAATGAACAGGAACGGCAGCCCGACCATCAGGAAAACACGGGCAAAGGCAAAGAAGCGGAAGCTGGCGTCCGGAGTAAGCGAGGTCATGTGCCAAAGGGCCACTGCGACCACCGACATGCCCATCATGATCAGATATTTGGGCTGCACGATGCTGCCTACAAATCCGGACACCGGCATCAAGATCAGCATGGCGATGCCGCCCGGCATCATCGAAAGGCCCGAGAGCGTCGCGGTGTAGGCAAATGTCGTCTGCTGCAGCTGCGGCACGATCTGGGTGGTGCTGAACAGGATAGCACCGACTGCCATCATGACCAGGAACGCCGTGCCGAACTGGCGCGTGAATAATAGGCGCATGTCGACGACCGGATCGCTGCGACTGATTTCCCATGGGATAAGCAGCAGGAACGCGATCGCGGAAATCACTGCGAAAGTGGTGATGAAATTCGAGGCGAACCAATCGTAGCGCTGGCCCCGGTCGAGAAAGATCTCCAAGCACCCCAAGGCTATCGCCACCAGGACGAAACCGACCCCATCGATCTTAAGGCCGCCTTTCAGCCGTTCCTTGCGTTCGCGTTCGAGTACGTCCGGTTCGACCAACAGCCACTGCACCAGCGCCAGCGACAGGATGCCGAACGGCACGTTGATGAAGAAGATCCAGTGCCAGGAGAAATGGTCCGTCAGCCAGCCGCCGATCGTCGGCCCGACCGTCGGCGCGACGATGACCGCAATGCCGTAAAGCGCGAAGGCCTGCGAGCGCTTTTCTGGCGGGAAGGTATCGGCAAGGATCGATTGCTCGCTTGGCGCCATGCCGCCGCCGCCGAGTCCCTGAAGGACCCTGAACAGGATGAGCAGTTCCAGGTTGGGTGCCAGTCCGCACAGCAGCGACGCGACGGTGAAGGTCGCAACGCAGAGCATGTAGTAGCGCTTGCGGCCGATGACGTTTGCCAGCCAGCCGCTGACCGGGATGATCACCGAGTTGGCAACGAGATAGGTGGTAATCACCCAGGTGCTTTCGTCCATTCCGGCCGCCAGGCTGCCGGCGATATTGCGCAGGGCGACATTGGCGATCGAGGTGTCCAGCACCAGCATGAAAGTGGCGATGGAGACGACGACGGCGATAAGCCAGGGATTGTGCGTCCCGGCGGCGGATCGGCTTTCGCCCTGATTTCTGGCGGTTTCGCCGTTCATCGCACCTTGACCGTCGGCACCACCGACAGACCTGGACCGAGAAGCACATCCGGCGGCTTGTCGAAGACGATCTTGACCGGCACGCGCTGCACCACCTTGACGTAATTGCCGGTGGCATTTTCAGCCGGCAGGAGGCTGAAGGCGGTGCCGCTGCCGGCCTGGATGCTGTCGACGCGGCCATGGAAGGACTTGTCCGGGTAGGCGTCGATGTCGATGTCGACCGGCTGTCCCTGCCGCATCAGATCGAGCTGCGTCTCCTTGAAGTTGGCCTTCACCCAGACCTCGTCGGGAACGAACATCATCAATACCTGGCCGGGTTGGGCGTAGGTGCCGTTCGCGGCGGAAATGCTCGTTGCGCGCCCGGCTGCGGGTGCTGTGATAGTCGTGCGCGACAGCGTCGTGCGGGCTTGCTCCTGGCTGGCCTTGGCCTGCTCGAGCTGCGCCTCGGCGCTCCTGGCCTGTGCCTGCAAGACCGAAACCTGGCTTTTTGCCGAGGCGACATTGGCCTCGGCGCTGTCCAGCGCGGCCTGGTCCTGACGCAACGTCGATGCCGCCTGCTGCGCCTGCTGCTGCGTTGCCGTGCCCCTGGCCAGGAGTTCGCGGTTGCGTTGATCCTCGGCCTTGGCGAAATCCAGCGCTGCCTTGGCCTGGGCAACCTGCCTCTGGGCAGCGTTCACCTTCGCGTTTTGAGCCTCGATCTGGGCGGTGACATTGACGATTGCGGCCTCGGCCGCAGCGACGCCGGCATCGGCCTGCTTCAGGTTTGCCTGATAGTCGCTGTCATCGATACGCAGGAGGACATCGCCGGCCTGTACATGCTGATTGTCGGTAACCGCCAGCTCGGTAACGCGGCCGGCTATTTGCGCGCCGATCGTCACCGTGCGCGCGTCTATGAAGGCGTCGTCGGTCGATTCGTACTGGCGAGCGTTCAGCCACCAGATCGCGATGCCTGCCGCGCCCAGCAACAGCGCAAGTGCTATCGCTGCGGCCGCATAGGGATGGCGCCTGGGAAAGCCGAGCAGACCGGCCTTTCGCTGCGAGGCATTCCCGTCGGGCTTTTCCTGCCGGGGCTCTGCCGATCGCCCACGAGATTCTCGCACCCGGGCCGGTTGCTCCCGAGTTTCATTTACAGGCTCGACGTCTTGCTCGACGCTTTGAGGCTTCGTGTCCAACGGAATTGCTTTCAAGACTGATATTGCAGCCGCCGAAGCGGACGCAAAGCCAAACGGCAAGCCTCCGCAAAAGTTCCTGTCCGGAATGGGGTGGTCCGGTTAACGGGTCGACATCGAACCCCACCGAGCGGTGCCGGCGCGATCGAACTAGAGCGCCGTTTCACCGGGTAGGTGATTCATATGCTTCATGTTGCGGCGGTCCGGCCTTGTCAGCGCTCCACGGCGCGATAATTGCTCATGAAGGCGTGGGCAAATTCACCTGTCGACAGGAGCCGACCATGAAACATCAAACACTCGACCAACTGCAAGCCGTCGCGGAAGTTGAGTCCTTCGCGGCGTATCCGGCGATGACTCGAAACCAGCGGATTGAACGTTGGGCGGAACTTCTCGAACAAAACCCGACGCGATGCCTTGGGGCGCTTCCAGGCACCGAATATATGAACAGGGAAGCGCGCGACAGATCGCGTGGTGCTGGAACGCCGCTCACCGTCGCCTTCGAGGATCCGGTTCTGCGTGCCATGGGGCTGAAGGACGATACCTATGGTGAGGCAAAGCGCTTCTTCGAACTGAGCGACCGGCAGTTGCACCAAATCGTTTGCCATTGCCATGTCGGTGCTACGATGCAAGCGCGATGGGCCGCTGCCAGGGTGCGCGGGATAGTCCGCGGCAACAGATTTGTTGCCTGGTTGAAGGGATTGATCGCGCATTGACGCGGTACGAGGAACGGCGGAACACGCGTTCTTTCCGCGCCGTGGAGAGCGCTTCCGAACTTGGAAGGGCACGTGCCACGTCGGGCCGCGCAGATTGTGAAAGTCCTCGACGCTTGGCTGCGCCTTGTCGCGGCCATGCGTCCGTTTTGATGCGAGAATTTGAGTTGGCCCGCCGCAAGTGAGAGCCGTCGTCCGACCGGCGTTCGAGCGCAGTCGGGGCAGGTGCGCTAAGGACGGACCCGCGACCCTTCGACGTGGCTAACGATCGATTTCTCCGAACACGATGTCGAGCGAGCCGATGATCGCGGCGACATCGGCGATCATATGGCCTCGGGACAGGAAATCCATCGCCTGCAGGTGGGCGAAGGAAGGTGCGCGGATCTTGCATCGGTAGGGAACATTGCCTCCGTCCGACACGAGGTAGACGCCGAACTCGCCCTTCGGCGCCTCGACGGCGGCATAGACTTCACCGCTCGGCACGCGAATGCCTTCGGTGTAGAGTTTGAAATGGTGGATCGTCGCTTCCATCGAGCGCTTCATCGTGGCACGCGGCGGCGGCGTGATCTTGTGGTTCGGGATCGCGACCGGTCCCTGGCCTTCGGGTGAGCGCAACTTTTCCAGGCATTGCCGCATGATCCGGACCGACTGGCGCATTTCCTCCATGCGTACAAGGTAGCGGTCGTAGCAGTCGCCATGTTTGCCGACCGGAATATCGAAATCCATCTCCGAATAGCATTCGTATGGCTGCGCCTTGCGCAAATCCCATGAGGCGCCCGATCCGCGCACCATCACGCCGGAAAAGCCCCAGGCCCAGGCATCATCGAGGCCGATCACGCCGACATCGACATTGCGCTGCTTGAAGATGCGGTTCTCGGTCAACAGCTCTTCGAGATTGTCGCAGACCTTGAGGAACGGATCGCAGAACCTCCAGATGTCGTCGAGGAGTTCCGGCGGCAGATCCTGATGCACGCCGCCGACCCTGAAATAATTCGCGTGCATGCGGGCGCCGGACGCGCGCTCATAAAAGACCATCAGCTTCTCGCGCTCGGCGAAACCCCAGAGCGGCGGCGTCAGCGCGCCGATGTCCATGGCTTGCGTGGTGACGTTGAGGAGGTGCGATAGCAGCCGGCCTATTTCGCAGAAAAGCACGCGAATGAGCTGTCCGCGTTTCGGAACCGATATTTCGAGGAGCTTCTCGGCGGCGAGACAGAATGCATGCTCCTGGTTCATCGGCGCGACGTAGTCGAGCCGGTCGAAATAGGGCAAGGCCTGCAGGTAGTTCTTGTACTCGATGAGCTTTTCGGTGCCGCGATGCAGCAGGCCGATATGGGGATCGGCGCGTTCCACGATCTCGCCGTCGAGTTCGAGCACCAGCCGCAGGACGCCGTGAGCGGAGGGATGTTGTGGCCCGAAATTGATGGTGAAGTTGCGAACTGCAGCCTCGACCATGACAGTCCTCCGCGATCAGCCGGGCTTTGGTTCCGTGCCGGAGCCGGCTTGTCCGCTTTCAGCCGCTCACGTCGTCGTCTGGATGATCAGCGTCAGCGTGCCGTCGCCGTCGATATTGGCCGCCACGACCTGCGTGGAATTAAGCCCGTTCGCCGCCAGTGCCGATGCCGCCTGCGGCGATGCGTCGATCGAACTTTGCAGGATGCGCAAATCCTCGGCGCTGGTCTGGGTGACGACGGCCTCCGCCTGTGCCTTGATGTCAGGAGGCAGATCCTCCATCGCCACGATTGTCACTGCGGTGAAATTCTGGGCGGAGAAGGCATCCTCCGGTGTAGCCTGGTCGGGAGTGGTCCCTTGGGGCGTGGCTTGCTCTGGCAAGGTTTGCGGCGCCGTCGGCGGCACAGGGGCAAGCTCTGGTCCCACGGATTGCGCATAGACCGGCGAGGCAAGGGCCAGTGCCGAAAGTGTGGCAATTGTCGTCGATAGGCGCATGGCCGTTCCTTCCGTTTGCTCAGCGGACGATCAATTCGGTGACGACAAAACCATCGTGTCGAAATATGGTTCCGTGACTGAGGTGCTGTCTTGTTCTGAGTGCTGTCTGGCCGAAAGCCGTGATTGTCGCGGAGAGCAGGGCGCGAAATCCGGCGTTGCCTGTCAGGCAGCGGCGTGGCTGCGATCGGGCTGCGGCCAGCGCTGCAAGGCTTCACGGCCCTGAGCGGTCAGTTCGTAGATCCCGCGATCGGTGCGCTCGAACCAGCGATACACGTTGTGCAGCAGAATCTTGGGTGCGTTCGGCAGGTTGGGCTTCAAGTCACGCAGCCGCTTTGGGCCGTCGGCGAGTGCTGCGGCGCATGCCAGTGCCTGCTGGCGATAAGCGGTCATGATCGGCGCACGTGAGCCGCCGCCGGCGACAGGATCGCCCTGCCGACGCCGATGTTCGTCGATTAGTTTCGAGCGGCGCCGGGGATCCCGACGCGGGGCCAATGCCGTCGGGCTGAGCAGCACCTGAACCTCGCCGTTCGGTCGCACGCCAAGCAGGCCAAAGCCGAGCCGACGGCAGAGATTGCGGTATCTCACATCGCTCTCGCGGCCCTTGCCACGGGCCGACATGCATGCCGCGAGCCAGACCTCGTCGCTCGCCGCCATACGGTCGACGCCCTGGAGGATGAGCTCGAGATTGAACTTCAGCTTCAGCTCGCAGATGACGACGATCGGCGGAGAGTCGGCACTCAGCGCCAGCAGGTCGCAGCCGCCGATCTCGCCCTTGACCATAAATCCCAGGCCTTCGAGGAAGGCCTTGACCGGGCTGTAGAGTGACGTTTCGAGCATGGGCCTTTGTTGGCTGCGAATCATCCCGCCGATCGGCGGGTCAGCGCGATGATCGCTCTTTGCCGTTGAACAGAGGTAAACGACGGGCAAACAAATGGTCAGAGCAGTGCCGCGGCCGCTTGCGAATTTGGTATGATGGTATAATGTGTACCTGACGTAGCATGCTCCGCGTAGCTGCGCTGGACATCCGGGCGCCCGAGACACGTCCAGGCATCGTCATTTGAGCGACGGCTCCCCGCGTTTTTACCCGCCAGCCGGCGGCAATGTGCATACAAGTCAATGGGATGACGATCGGTAGGGCCGTCGTTGGAATTCAGGAGTAACGGACATATGACAACGATTGCGCTGTTTGGTGCAGGCGGCAAAATGGGTTACCGTCTGTCGACCAATTTTCGCGGATCTTCGTATACGATACGCCATGTCGAGGTCAGCGACGCCGGCCGCGAGCGGCTGAAGTCGGGCCTCGGCATCGATGCCGTCAGCGCCGATGAGGCGCTTGATGGCGCCGATGTGGTGATCCTGGCGGTGCCGGACACGCACATCGGCAAGGTCGCGGCGAGTATCGAGAGCAAGCTTGCGTCAGGCACGATGGTCGTCGTGCTCGACGCCGCGGCACCTTTCGCCGGGCATTTGCCGAACCGGCCGGATCTGACCTATTTCGTCACCCACCCCTGCCATCCGCCGATCTTCAACGATGAGACCGACATGGCGGCCAAGAAGGACTATTTCGGCGGCGTCAAGGCCAAGCAGCATATGGTCAGCGCCTTGATGCAGGGACCGGAGGAGGATTTCGCCAAGGGTGAGGCGATCGCAAAGATCATCTGGGCGCCGGTCATGCGCTCCCATCGCGTCACTGTCGATCAGATGGCCCTGCTCGAGCCCGGCCTTTCGGAAACGGTATGCGCTTCGCTGCTCGTCGTCATGAAAGAGGCGGTCGACGAGGTGGTGGCGCGCGGGGTCGACAAGCAGGCGGCGCTCGACTTCCTGCTTGGTCATATGAACGTGCTTGGCGCCGTCATCTTCGGCGAGACCAAAGGCGTGTTCTCCGACGCATGCAACAAGGCGATAGAGTTCGGCAAGCCGGTTCTGATGCGCGACGACTGGAAACGGGTGTTCGAGCCGGAGGAGATTGCCGCGAGCATTCAGCGCATCACTTGAGGGCGGCGACGCGTCTTTCGGGACATGTCACCTGAAATTGTCATTGACTCATTATACCAGTTGCCTTAGCTGTTCGATGGATCGGACTGTCAAGCTTCGCAGCAGGCTCAGGGGCCAGATGAGTGGGGTTAGTGGGAAGCGATCCGTCGAAGTGAAGCCGGCAAAGGCTTGTGAATCTGACGCGACCCGCCACCTACGGCCGGCTAGCGAAATCGAATGCATATAGCCTTGGGACAAGGCGCGGATTTTCAACGGGAGGAATACATGAAACTGACACGCAGAATGACGCTTGCGGCTTTCGCCGGCGTGCTGGCTCTTGGCACCGCCGCACCCGCCTATGCGGCGGATTTGATCGCCATCATCACCCCCTCGCATGACAATCCGTTCTTCAAGGCGGAAGCTGTCGGCGCGGAGGCCAAGGCCAAGGAACTCGGCTACGAGGCGTTGGTGCTCGTCCATGACGACGACGCCAACAAGCAGTCCGAATTGATCGATACAGCGATCGGCCGCGGCGCCAAGGCGATCATCCTCGACAATGCCGGCGCCGACGCCACAGTCGCTGCGGTGCAGAAGGCCAAGGACGCAGGCGTTCCTTCCTTCCTGATCGATCGCGAGATCAATGCCACCGGCGTTGCCGTCGCGCAGATCGTCTCCAACAATTATCAGGGCGCCCAGCTCGGCGCGCAGGAATTCGTCAAGCTGATGGGCGAGAAGGGTAATTTCGTCGAGCTCGTCGGCAAGGAATCCGACACCAATGCCGGCATCCGCTCCAAGGGTTACCACGACGTCATCGACGACTATCCGGACCTGAAGATGGTGGCGCAGCAGTCGGCCAACTGGAGCCAGACCGAGGCCTACTCCAAGATGGAATCGATCCTCCAGGCCAATCCGGACATCAAGGGCGTGATCTCCGGCAACGACACGATGGCGATGGGCGCCTACGCGGCACTTGCCGCTGCCGGCCGCAAGGACGTGATCGTCGTCGGCTTCGACGGGTCGAACGACGTGCGCGACTCGATAACCTCCGGCGGCATCAAGGCGACGGTCCTGCAGCCGGCCTTCGCGCAGGCACAGATGGCGGTCGAGCAGGCCAACGACTTCATCAAGAACAAGAAGTCTCCGGCCGAGGAAAAGCAATTGATGGATTGCGTCCTGGTCAATGGCGACAATGCCGCCAAGCTGGAGACGTTCGCGCTCACCAACTGAGCCGGCGTAACATCAAGCGCAAGGGACGAGCTCCGGTTCGTCCCTTGCTTCCATTTCGCCCTTGCTTCCATTTCTCTGGGTGCTCCTGACCGCCATGCCGAACGAGCCGACATGTTCAACACGCTGACCCGGCCGATCCTTGTCGTATCGCTCCTTGCAGCTATAGTCAGCCTGACCGCCTGCAAGATCCTGCCGACGCCGTCAGCGGAAAATGGCGGCACTGGCTCGGCCTTCAATCCCGACAAGAAGGTCGAGGACATCTGGGCGGCGAAAGCGATACCCTATCTGCAGCAGAAGGCCGGCCCGTTTCCCGAGGTTCATGCTTTGGCGAAGACCGATCCCGCCGCTGCCGGCGCCAAATACGGCAATCCGAAAAAGCAGGCGAATTCGCCATGGACCTTCGCCGTCCGGCTCGGGGGCAAGGTCGTTGCAGCCAATACACAGTCACGCGCGGCGACAATGGACGTCGATGCCGACGGCGACGGCAAGGCGGATGCGCGGGTGCAGATCGGACCCGCCATGCGCGGTACAGCGCTGCGCGACAGCCTTGACTTCATTCAATTCAACGATTTCACCAACCAGATCGACTTCGCCCAGTTCGGCAAGGCCTTCAACGCCTACGCCGACAAGACCGTGCTTTCCAAGCTGCCGCGCGAGGCACTCGAGGGCCGAAGCGTCAAGATCCTCGGCGCCTATACGCCAGGCAGCGGCCAGGACCTGCCGCTGGTGACGCCAGCGGAGGCAGAGATCGGGCCGAAGCCATGACCGGCGATCAAGACGTCATCCTGAAGCTGGAGGATGTCTCGAAAGTCTATTCCGGCACCGTCGCGGTCAAACGTGCGAATTTCGAGGTGCGCAAGGGTGCGGTCAACGTGCTGGTCGGCGAAAACGGGGCCGGCAAATCGACGCTGATGAAGATCATCGCCGGCGTCGAGCAGCCGACGCTCGGGCGCATTCTGCTGGACGGCGAGGAGGTCTCCTTCTCGTCATCCGGGGACGCGGTAAATCGCGGCATCGGCATGGTGTTCCAGGAGTTGAACCTGTTCGGCAACCTGACCGTCGCCGAAAACATTTTCGCCACCCGCGAGATCACCAACCGCTTCCGCAAAATCGACCGCAAAGAGCAGGAGCGCCGCGCGGCGGAATTTCTTGAACGGCTGGAGGCTGGCATCCGGCCGGACATGCTGGTCGAGGATCTGCGCATCGGCCAGCAGCAGCTGGTCGAGATCGCCAAGGCGGTTTCGCTCGATGCGCGCATCCTGATCATGGACGAGCCGACCTCGGCGCTCAGCGCGGCGGAAGTCGAGATCCTGTTCAAGGTGATTGCCGACCTCAAGGCGCGCGGCGTGGCAATCGTCTACATCTCGCATCGGCTCGAGGAATTGATCCGCATCGGCGACACTATCACGGTGCTGCGCGACGGGCGCATCACCGGCCAGGCGGAGATGAAAGACGTCGACACCCAGTGGATCGTGCGGCAGATGATCGGCTCGGACGCCAAGGACTTCGCCAAGGCCGACGGCCATGTGCCGGGCGAAGAGATATTCCGCGCCGAGGATATTTGCCTGCCGCGCGTCACCGGCGGGCTTGCGGTCGACCACGTCTCGCTGTCGCTGCGCGCTGGCGAGATCCTCGGAATCTACGGCCTGATGGGCGCCGGACGCAGTGAGCTGTTCGATTGCATCATGGGCCGCCACGGCCATTCGACCGGCGCGATATTCATTGCCGGCAAAAAGGTGCACGAGCGCGACACGACGCGGCGCGTCCGGCGCGGGCTGGCGCTGATCCCCGAAGACCGCCAACGCGAAGGGCTGGTGTCGATCCTCTCCGTCGCCAGCAATCTGACTCTGGCCAGCCTGTCGCGGTTCGTGCGCCTGTTCCACATTCGTGGTGCCGCCGAACGACAGGCGGTGACCCAGACGGTGCGCGAACTGGCCATCAAGGTCGCCGATCCGGCGCAGGAAGTCTCGTCGCTGTCGGGCGGCAACCAGCAGAAGGTGGTGATCGGCAAGGCGCTGCTCACCGGACCGAAGGTGCTGCTGATGGACGAGCCGAGCCGCGGCATCGACGTCGGCGCCAAGGCCGACGTTTTCCGCACCATGCGCAAGCTGTCGCGCGACGGTCTGGGGATCTTGTTTGCCACCTCCGATCTCGACGAAGTGATGGCGTTGTCCGACCGTATCGCAGTGATGAGCAATGGAAAATTGACCGGTATCTTCGATCGCGCGGAGGCGACTGAGGCCGCGCTCGTCGCTGCCTCGGCCCTCGGCCACGGCCCGGTCCCGCACGGAGAGCAAGGCGCATGACTGACATTCCAGCCAAGGCGGTGGTCAACTCCATTTCGAGCGGCTCGGTCCTGCTGACGCTGATGAAGGCGAGGACGTTCATCGCGCTGATCGCCGTGCTGTTATTCTTCTCGATAGCTGCCCCTAATTTCCTATCGGCCGCCAATCTTATCCTGATGTCGAAGCACGTGGCGTTGAACGCATTCCTCGCAATGGGCATGACCTTCGTCATCATCACCGGCGGCATCGACCTGTCGGTCGGCTCGATCGTCGGCCTGTGCGGCATGGTGGCCGGCTATCTCGTGCTGAACGGCATCGACCTGCAGGTCGGCTACACCATCTACTTCAACGTCTTCGAGATCGCGCTGATCACGCTTGCCGTCGGCATATTGATCGGCGCCGTCAACGGCTTGCTGATCACCAGGCTGAATGTTGCGCCTTTCATTGCTACTCTAGGCGTGCTCTATGTCGCACGCGGCCTGGCACTGCTGTCGTCCGACGGGCGCACCTTCCCCAATCTCGTCGGCAAGCCGGAACTCGGCACCACCGGGTTCGGCTTCCTCGGCGCCGGCCGGCTGCTCGGCTTGCCGGTTTCGATATGGATCTTGGTCGTCGTGGCACTGGGGGCGGCCTATCTCGCCAGATACACTCCGCTCGGCCGCCATATCTTCGCGGTTGGCGGCAATGAGCGGGCGGCGCGGATTTCGGGCGTCCGCGTCAACTTGGTGAAGATGTTCGTCTACATGTTTTCCGGGTTCTGCGCGGCGATCGTCGGGCTGATCATCTCGTCCGAACTGATGGCCTCGCATCCGGCGACCGGAGAGAGCTTCGAACTCAACGCCATTGCCGCGGCAGTGCTCGGCGGCACCTCGATGTCGGGCGGACGCGGCACCATCGGCGGCACCATTGTCGGCGCCTTCGTAATCGGCATCCTTTCGGACGGGCTGGTGATGATGGGGGTGAGCTCGTTCTGGCAGATGGTAATCAAGGGCCTCGTCATCATCGTAGCCGTTGTCGTCGACCAAGCCCAGCGCCGGCTGCAGAGCCGTGTCACGCTGATGCAGATGGCAAAGGCCGGCTGACATGGCGGAGCTGCGTGGCGCGCTGATCGGCTGCGGCTTCTTTGCCGTCAACCAGATGCATGCCTGGCGCGACATAGAGGGCGCTTCGATTGCCGCCATCTGCGACCGCGATCCGGACCGGTTGAGGGTCGTCGGCGACCAGTTCGGCATCACGCGGCGCTATACCGACGCGGCTGCGCTGGTTGCCGGCGAAAGGTTGGATTTCGTCGACATCGCTACCACCGCACCAAGCCACAGAACGCTCGTGGAGATGGCGGCGCAGTATGGCGTTCCGGTAATCTGCCAAAAGCCGTTCGCGCCGTCGCTTGCCGACGCCAAGGCCATGGTGAAAGCCTGCGCCGACGCCGGCGTGCCGTTGATGGTGCATGAAAATTTTCGCTGGCAGTCGCCGATCCAGGCGGTGCGTGCGGTGCTCGACAGTGGCGAAATCGGCACCCCCTTCTTCGGACGGATCTCGTTCCGATCGGCTTATGACGTGTTTTCCGGCCAGCCCTATCTGGCGACCGGAAGGCGCTTCATTATCGAGGATCTCGGCATCCATATCCTCGACATCGCCCGCTTTCTGCTGGGCGACGTCTTGACGGTCACCGCGCGAACGGCGCGCGTCAATCCCGGCATAACCGGCGAGGACGTTGCGACGATGCTGATGGACCACACGGGCGGCGCCACTTCCGTGGTCGACTGTAGCTACGCCAGCAAGCTCGCGACAGAGCCGTTCCCCGAGACGCTGATCGAGATCGATGGCAAGGACGGCACGATCCGGCTGGCGCAGGGCTACCGCCTCACCGTCACCGGCAGGAGCGGGACGGTCGGTAGCGACGTCTCGCCGCCGCTGCTGGCCTGGGCATCGCGGCCGTGGCACAACATCCAGGAAAGCGTCGTCGCCATTCAGAAACATTGGGTCGATTGCCTGACCAACGGAACCGAGCCCGCGACCTCGGGCGCGGACAACCTCAAGACATTAGCGCTGGTCGAGGCAGCGTACGCCGGCGCCGCAAGCCGGGAGCCGGTGCAACTCGACGCCTTGCTGAAATGACAGCCGACGCCTTCCTCCTCTACGGCACACGTGCCGTTGAAGGCGAACCGGTCAGGCTGCAAGCCGGCGCGCTGACGGCGGACTTCGTCAACGGCAATCTGCGCACCATTCGGCATGGCGGCACCGAAGTTCTGCGCGCTATCGCCTACATCGTCAGGGATCGCGACTGGGGCACCTACGAGCCGAGACTGGCCGATCTTGCCATCGAACAAAATGCCGAGGCTTTTTCCGTCAGCTATACGGCAAGTTGCCAAGCACCGGACGGCAGCCGGCTCGGCTTTCGTGCGACCATCAAGGGCTCCGCCGATGGCCAGCTGGTCTTCGACGTGAGCGCTCTTCCCGACAGCGATTTCGAAACCAATCGCTGTGGCTTCTGCATCCTGCATCCGATTGCCGGCTTGGCCGGCAGCCCGGTCACGGTCGAGCATACCGATGGCAGCGTGGTCGCGACCAGGCTTCCAGAGCTGATCGATCCCTGGCAGCCTTTCAAGGATCTGCGGGCGATCACCCATGAGGTCCGGCCGGGCGTCACCGCCGAATGCCGGATGGAAGGCGATGTGTTCGAGATGGAGGACCAGCGCAACTGGTCTGATGCATCGTACAAGACCTATGTCCGGCCGCTCGCGCTACCATGGCCATACGTGCTGCCTGCCGGCGAGACCTTCCGCCAGACCATCAGCTTGCGGATGGAGGGTGGCGGGAAAGTGCCGGCTGTCGCGGCAAGCGCCGAACCGATTCGTATCACGCTCGGCCAAGCCGGACCGGTGCTGCCGGATATCGGCGTGATCATCTATCGGGATGAGGTCGAGGCGGCGCTGGGCAAGCTGCCGATGCTGTCCGAGCTTGGCCCGCAGCAATTGATGTTCCACTATGACCCGACGCGCGGCCACGAGCTCGACGTCTTGCGGGCTTACGCCCAGCTCGCCGCCGCCTATCCGGTCCGGACAACGCTCGAATGTGTCATTGCCGGCGACGGCGATCTCGACGCCGAGCTTTCAGGCGTCGCCGACAGGGTGCGGCAGGCCGGGCTCGAGCTTTCGGCCATTGCCGTCTCGCCCTCGGCCGACCGGCAGTCGACGCCACCGGGCAGCGCGTGGCCGCACTGCCCGCCGCTCGAGGACGTCTATGCCGCGACGCGGCGCGCCTTTCCCGACAGCCGCCTCGGCGGCGGCATGTTCAGCTATTTCACCGAACTCAATCGCAAGCGTGTGCCGGCCGACCCGCTCGATTTCGTCACGCATTGCACCTGCCCGATCGTGCACGCCGCCGACGACCTCAGCGTCATGCAATCGTTGGAGGCGCTGCCTTCCATCACAGCCTCGGTGAGGGCGATCTTCGGGCCAAAACCCTATCGGATCGGGCCGTCGACCATTGCCATGCGCCAGAACCCCTATGGCGGTGCGACCAAGGCCAATCCCGACAGTCAGCGCATTGCCATGGCCGACCGCGACCCTCGCCATACCGGGCTGTTCGGAGCCGCATGGACGATCGGCTATGCCGCACGTGTTGCGCCGGCCGAACTCGAAATGCTGACGCTCTGCAGCTTCACCGGACCATTCGGCGTGCTGGCCTCGTCGGGCGAACCTGTCGAAGAAGGTACACCCCGGCCGATTTTCCACGCGGTGAAAGGACTTTGCGATCTGGCCGGCCATGCGCATGTGGCGGCGACAACGACCGATGAGAGGCGGGTGCTGGCACTTGCCAGCCGTTCCCAGACAGGCAAGATCATCGTCTGGCTGGCGAACCTTACCCCGGTCGACGTTCCGGTCGACGTTTCCGGGCTCGGCTCCGATCAGGGTCCTCTCAAGATTTGGGATGGACGACTGTCACGCCAGATTCCGCGCGATACGTCGGGCCGAGACCATCTTGTGATGACACCCTACGCAATCGTCAGGATCGGCTGAAGTCATTTGCCGAGGCTCATGGGTAGCCGCACTTGCGTAGCGGTTGTGTGTAGCCGCAGCACTCCGCTGCCGAGTTGTCACCGGATTTGCTTTCGAAACTCACCCGGTGCCATTCCAGTTGTCTTGGAAAAAAGACGGCTGAACGAGGCGACGTCCTGATAACCCACCCGATAGCAAATTTCTGAAACGCTCAGTTTCGTTTCCTCAAGCATGGACCTTGCCAACTCCAGCCGCCTTTCCTGGATCCATTTTCCCGGCGTTGTCTGGAGTTCGTCGAAAAACTTGCGAGACAGGGTTCGCGAAGACATGCCCAATTCGGTTGCCAGAAATTTCAGATCGATTTCCGACATCTTGTCTTTCGAGAGCTCACGCAACTTGTCCTCGAATGGGCTGGCCCCGTTCGAAATTCCATCGAGGGAAAATTCGTAGGGACTCTGGAACGTGCGCGGCGGCGGGAGAACCAGAAGTTTTCGAATGATCCGCTCTTCCTTCGAGAAGCCCAGATCGATCAGCAAAGCCCTGGCGAGTTCGAGTCCGGAAAACCCGCCTCCGCATGTGTAAAGGCGGTCCTGGCGAATGAGGAGCCGGGAAGCGTCCCATCGCACTTGCGGAAACCGGCGGCTTGCCTCGGCTCTCAGCCACCAGGATATCGTCGCGCGTTTTCCGTCCAATAATCCCGAATTGGCGAGCAGATAACACGCGCCGCAATGTGCTGCGATGATTGCGTCCTGCTGCTGCGCGAGCGCGATCAGCGGTTTTGAATGTTCACTCTCCTCGTCGAGCGAGCGCAGAAGCTGCGGAATCTCGACACCCGGCATGGCAATGAGAATCAGGACATCCATTTTCCGGGATGGTTGAGCTTTTGTCGGGAAGGAAATTCCGGTGCTTGATGCCGACGGCGCGCTCCTTGAAACGAACTCACAGGAGAGAACCTGCGAACGGCAGACGTCATTCACAAGCTGAAACATTTCCACGAGCGTCGAGACGACGGCCGAATAGAAATTCGACGGCAGCCAGATCACAACGTGGAGGCTCCTGACAGCCATTGCGGTACTCCAGTGTAGTTCTCGTGGATGGCAAGCCTAGCATAGTCTTTGCAAGAATTGCCAATCCAGAACAAGCGCGCGGGCTCCAGGAGGGCCTATGCGGGCTTGCTGATGAAGGCGGGGCCGCGGAAATCCATGGCTGCGAAGATGCAAATGCTGAAATCGTTGAATGAAAACACGCGGCAAATACATCGGATTCAGAGGGCAACAGAAAACTGCGTCGGTCCGGGCTCAGGCTGATCTGTGGTCAGTCAGTAGGCCGAGAGCAAGGTGCCGGCCGCTACGCCGGTCCGGACCTTGCTCTTGATTTTCAGCTGCCGGAGTTCATCACGTAAAGCGCACGCGAGCGTTCGAGGTGCTTGATCATCGCCTTCTCGGCGCCATCCGCATCCTTGGCTTCGATGCGTCCGATGATCTCTTCGTGCTCGGTCAGCGTGAACTTTTCCTTGCCGGTCCAGATCAGCATTTCGGTGTGGTATTCCTTTAGCCAGCCAAGCATTGCCTCGCTGACGGCGACATAGATCGGGTTGCCGGATATTGCCGAGATCTGGGTGTGGAATTTCATGTCGGCGGATATGAAGGCTTCCGAGTCGCCACGATGGCTGCGCTGCTCTGCAACCGTTGCGCGCAACCGCTGCACGTCCTCGGCGGTTGCCTTCTCCGCGGCCTCCCTGACCATGCCGCGCTCGAAGAAGATACGCGCGTTCTTGAGGTGCTCCAGCGTGTCCTTCGACGACGACAGGATGATCTTGGCGGCGCCGTCGACCTGTTTGATGATCGACTTGGCGGTCAGCTGCAGCACTTTCGCCCGTTCGCCATGCGAGATCGCGACGAGGCCCATATTGCTCAACGCCTGCATTGCCTCGCGGATCGCCGGCCTGCCGACCTCGAAGCGCTCCATCAATTCGCGCTCCGATGGCATGTCGTCACCCGGCAGCAATTCGCCGCTGGTGATCAGGCGCTTCAGTCTCAAGAATACTTCGTCGGAAAGCTTGCGCCGGACGATCGGCTCCGAACGGTTCATCGTCGCGAATCACTCCTTTGACCGGCCCCTATCTAACATTTTCGGCGCGAATTCCGGAACGCCTGCTGCCGGCTCGTCCCAGCCGGATAGGGCTTGCAAAGCTTATGTACTCATTATACCAGATTTCAAGGGCCAAGGAACCTTTTTCGAACCACCCCGGCAGGCCGCGCGAATATGATTGTTCTCACCTATCGCATCGAAACGCCCGGCAATATCGAGGCGCTGGCGGCCAAGATCGCAAGCGACCAGTCGACCGGAACCTTCGTCGCGCTGGCCGGCGAGACCGAAGAGCTCAAGGCCAGGGTCGCGGCGCGAGTCCTGGCGATACGGCATCTGCCCGATGCGGATCGGCCGTCTCTTCCCGAAACCGGTCCCGAAGCGCGCAATGGCCCGGTCAACCGCGCCGACGTCGACATCGCGTTTCCGCTAGACGCCATCGGCACCGATTTGTCAGCGTTGATGACCATCGCCATCGGCGGCACCTTTTCGATCAAGGGCCTGTCCGGTATCCGGGTCGTCGACATGAGGCTACCCGAGGAGTACCGGGGCGCGCATCCGGGCCCGCAATTCGGCGTCACGGGCAGCCGCAGGCTGACCGGTGTCGCGGATCGTCCGATCATCGGGACCATCGTCAAGCCGGCGCTGGGCCTCCGCCCGCCCGAGACGGCCGCAATGGTGCAAGAGCTGATTGCCGCCGGCGTCGATTTCATCAAGGACGACGAGAAGCTGATGAGCCCGGCCTATTCACCGCTGTCGGAGCGGGTGAGGGCAATCATGCCGCTGATCCTCGACCACGAGCAGAAGACCGGCAAGAAGGTCATGTATGCCTTCGGCATCTCACATGCCGATCCCGACGAGATGATGCGAAACCACGACCTGGTGGCAAAGGCCGGCGGCAATTGCGCCGTGGTCAACATCAATTCGATCGGTTTCGGCGGCATGGCTTACCTTCGAAAACGCTCCAGCCTTGTGCTCCATGCCCACCGCAATGGCTGGGACATTCTCACCCGCCATCCCGGCCTCGGCATGGATTTCAAGGTCTGGCAGCAGTTCTGGCGGTTGCTCGGCGTCGACCAGTTCCAGATCAACGGCATCGCCTCGAAATACTGGGAACCCGACTGGTCCTTCGTCGAATCCTTCAAGGCGGTGACCACGCCGATCTTTTCGCCGGCCGATTGCGCATTGCCGGTCGCCGGCTCCGGCCAGTGGGGCGGGCAGGCGCCTGAAACATTCCAGCGAACCGGCCGGACGGTCGATCTTCTCTATCTGTGCGGCGGCGGCATCGTCAGCCACCCGGACGGGCCGGGCGCCGGCGTGCGCGCCGTGCAGCAGGCCTGGCAGGCGGCGGTCCAGGACATTCCGTTGGCGGATTATGCCTTGAGCCATGTCGAGCTGGCGCGGTCGATCGAGAAGTTCGGCGGCGGCGAGGCGGCCTGACGCCATGCAAAACCTGCTTCTGAGTTACTATGGCGACGACCTGACCGGCTCGACCGACGTTATGGAGGCGCTCGAGCTCGGCGGCGTGCCGACCGTGCTGTTCATGCGCCAGCCGGACGAGGCGCTGCTTTCGCAGTTTGCGCATTGCCGCGCCCTTGGGCTGGCCGGCACCAGCCGCAGCGAGACGCCGCAGTGGATGGACACGCATCTGCGAGATGCCTTCGCCTGGCTGAAGACCGTCAACGCCGAGATCTGCCACTACAAGGTCTGCTCGACCTTCGATTCCAGCCCGGCGATCGGCAGCATCGGCCGGGCGATCGAGATCGGCCGCTCGGTTTTCCGGCAAGACGGCGTGCCGCTGGTGGTCGGCGCGCCGCAACTGAAGCGCTACACCGCCTTCGGCCATCTGTTCGCGGCCTATCGCGAAAAATATTTCCGCGTCGACCGCCATCCCGTGATGAGCCGCCATCCGATCACGCCGATGGACGAATCCGACCTGCTGATCCATCTGTCGCGCCAGACCAGCCTCGCCTCGGGCCTGATCGACCTGGCGACGCTGCAGTCTGCGTCGCGGTCGAAAGCATTCGACCGGCTTGTGGAGGATGGCACAGGTATCGTGCTTGTCGATGTCGACAGCCTGGAAACCCAGGCGCTTGCCGGCAAGGAGATTTGGCGCGCTCACAAGCCGGGCGGTTATTTCGTCGTCGGCTCTTCGGGCATCGAATATGCCTTGCTGGTCGAATGGACATCGAACCGAATCGTGGATGCCAAACCCGCCTTTTCGCCGCCGGGCGCTGCCGACAGGATCGCCGTGGTCTCGGGGAGCTGCTCGCCGACGACGGAACGACAGATCCGGCATGCCCTGGCCGACGGCTTCGACGGGATCGAACTCGACCCGCTCGAACTGGTTTCTGAGGCTTCGAACGACGCTATTGCGCGCGCGGTCGCAACCGGCCGCTCCAGCCTAAGGGCCGGGCGGAGCGTCATCCTCTACACCGCGCTCGGACCTGCGGCCGACCGCGGTGCTGAAATCGATCTCAGGGAAGGCGCCCGCCATAAGCTCGGCCGCGGTCTTGGCGAGCTTCTCCGCGAACTGACGCTTCAAGAGAAGCTGCCGCGCGTGGTCATCGCCGGCGGCGACACGTCGAGCCATGCACTTGGCCAAATGGGCGTCGACGCGCTGACGGTGCGAATGCCGCTGCCGGCATCGCCGGGCTCGCCGCTTTGTGTGGCGCATTCGCGCGTAAAGGCGATCGACGGGCTGGAAATTGCCCTCAAGGGCGGGCAGGTCGGAACCGACCGCTATTTCTCCATTATTCGCGATGGAGTCGGGTCGGCGGTTGAGAGCGGGGAACATCAGTTCAAATCGGTGGTGCTCGATCGAGATCAGGGATAGTCATTAGCCGGCAAACCAGAAACCCCAGACGTTTTAGGTCGGCGGCAATGCCACTCATTCCGCTATCTGGTACGGCCCATTGCCCTGCTTGGACGATACTGACGGGCATAGGCGACACAGGCGTCGACCGTGCTGACACAGAGCGCATCGCGGTTGTTCGGCAGGTTGTTGTCGCCGGCGTAAGCCACCTCGGCAACGCGACCGTCAACCATTCGAATTTGCGTGTTGCAATAGCCGCCGGGAGCGACGTTGACGGAACCTCCGAGCGCAGGGACCGGGCCAATGGCCACGGTCGGAACCACAATGTTGAGATTGCCGCGTTGAACGACCCGCTGATAGGTCCAGATCTGGCCCGATTTGCCAACATCGGCAGTGGCGGTCGGAAAGCCGGCGCACATTCGAACGTCCGCCTCGCTAAGGCCAACCATCTCCTTGCGGGCTGCCGCCGCCGTGGCGTCTTCCCTCGCGGTGCTCGAGGTATCGTCGGGCATGACGCAGGAAGACAGGATGGCGGCGCCTGCCGATAGAAGGAGAAGGGCAAGCTTTCGGGTGTGGAAAGATATCATACCAACTTCGGATTGCACGGGAGCCCCGAATGCCAACCTAGGAAGTGGGCCAATCGAGTCAACCGGTAGAAAATTCACGAAGTCGTTTGGCACGTCATTCCGCCGCACGCATCTGCTGCAAGAGGTTGAGGCTGCCGCCGTGACCCTCGCGCCCTATCTTCCGCCTGGGCATCGGATTCCCGACCCCTTCTTGTCAGATGTACTGGCGCACGGTGCTGTGACTTTGGTTCGGCCGACGGTGTGCTAGTTTCCAGCCAATTGCTCCGGAGACGTCATGCCTATCAAGCTGCAAGAAATCGCCCTCGCTCTTCTGCTGCTGGTTGCCGGAACTGGGGTCGGTCATGCGGAGACGGCCCAGCGGCCGCCGCCCACAGGCGGGGTTCTCTCGCTCCTGCCACCGCCGCAGACTTCCGATCATTCGATCGTCATTGCCGGACGGACGCTCGATTACGAGGCCAGGGCCGGCACGCTGTCATTACCGTCCGGCAAAGGCGATATCACCGCCGAGATTTTCTATGTCGCCTATGCTCTGCACGCCGGGAAAGAAACGGGACCGGATCCGCGTCGCCCGATCACCTTCGTTTTCAATGGCGGTCCGGGAGCAGCTTCCGCCTATCTTCATTTGGGCGCGCTCGGTCCGCGGGTTCTGGCGACAGCGGCCGATGGAAGTTTCCTGCCGCCGCCGCAGAGGCTGTTCGACAACCCCGACACTTGGCTCGACATGACCGACCTGGTCTTTGTGGACCCTGTCGGAACCGGTTACAGCCGTGAAGCGCCCGGCACGGAAGCACACAGCTTCTGGGGCGTCAGCCAGGACGCCGCGTCGATAGGCGCGTTTATCCGGCTCTATCTGGCGCAGACCAGCCGTACGGCATCGCCTGTCTTCCTGGCTGGTGAAAGCTATGGCGGCTTTCGAGCAGCATTGCTCGCCAGGAAGCTTCAGGAAGACATCGGCATCAGCCCGAGCGGCGTCGTGCTGATTTCGCCGGCGCTCGAATTCACGCTGGTGCGTCCGGACGAGTTCCAGCCGCTCCACTGGGCGCTGGAACTGCCGTCGCTGGCGGCAGTTCGCCTACACAGCGAAGGCGTTTCCGGCCCGGCCCTGCAGGCGCAGCTGGCGGAAGTCGAACGCTATGCGCTCGGCGAATATCTGGCCGCGCTAGCCGGTGGGCTGGAGCAGGGTGGACGCCTGGCGAGCCAGCGTGTCGCCGCAATCACCGGTCTGCCGCTCGATCTCGTCCAGCGGCACTTTGCACGCATTCCCATAGGGCTGTTCGCCAAGGAGTTTGCACGGGCAAAGGGCAATGTTCTCAGCGCTTATGACGGCAACATCGCAACGGCGGACGTGGCGCCGGAGAGCCTGGGAGTCGAGGGTCCCGATCCGGTGCTCGACCGAAGCGTGCCGGCGCTTACCTCCGCTTTCGTCGGCTATGTGCGTGATGAATTGAACTTCCGTACGGATATCAGCTATCGGCTTCTCAACCGCGAAGTCAGCGGCAATTGGGATTATGGAACGAGCCCGACGCGTCAGGGCTATGCGGGTGTCATGGACGACCTTCAGCAGGCGCGCACGCTGAACCCCAGCCTCGGCGTGCTGATCGTCAACGGCTATAGCGACCTGGTGACGCCGTACTTGGGCTCGCGCTACCTGCTTGGTCAAATTCCTTCGCTTGCCGGTGCAAAGCCCATTCGCAGCGAGGTGCTGGAAGGCGGGCACATGATGTATCTGAGGCCGGACGGGCGGGCGGCGCTGAAGCAGGCTGCGTCCGAGCTTTACCGAACGACGCAATGAGACGATTTGCGCAAAAAAGCGTCGGATGCGCTGTTCGCCCTCTCATCAGGCCCTAGTTCCATCGCGATTGATCGGTTACACACCTAGGATGGCGTCTTTTAGCGACGTTCGACAGCGGATTAGCCGGCTCTCCAGAATCGCGCCACTGGCGCGGCGTGCTGCCGAGCGGGCCGTTCGGAATACCAGGCCACACAGGCTGACAAGCCTCGTCGACCGCTGGAACGCGCTGTCGCTGGCCACGCAGTTCCTGCTCGCGGGCGGTCTATTCTCCCTGTCGGCCATGGTGGTGGTGGGGATTTCAGTCACGAACCATATAGAAACCGTGGTCACGCAGAATTCGGCCTCCGCTACGGCTCTGTACGTGGACAGCGTTATCGCGCCGCTGCTTCCGGATATGCGCAAGAGCGAAGTCCTCGACGAGAGCGTAGCCCATGCGCTCGATGAAACGCTGGGACAAGGGGCACTCGGCACAAGGCTCGAATCCTTCAAGCTCTGGCGTCGCGACGGAACCATCCTGTATTCGACCGACAAGACATTGATCGGGAAGCGCTTTGAACCCAGCGACAATCTCCGGGCGGCATTCGCCGGCCAAATGGTTTCGGAGTTCGACAAGCTGGACGATCCAGACAGCGAGGCCGAAAGAGCCAGCGGCTTGCATCTCCTCGAGATTTACAATCCGGTGCTGCAGCCATGGTCGGGGGAAGTGGTGGCCGTTTCGGAATTTTACGAGGTCGCCACTGATTTTGAAAGAAACCTGCATCAGGCACTCATTAGAACCTGGCTGGACGTTGCCGCCGTCACAGCGGCCTTCTTTCTCGGGCTGTCGGCAATCGTGTTCCGTGGCAGCCGCACGATCAGCTCACAGAGCCGCTCGTTGAAGCAGCGCATTGCCGAGCTTTCCGATCTGCTTGCTCAAAACAGACTGTTGAGGCTGCGGGTGCAGCGCGCTTCGCAGCGTGCCACCGCACTCAACGAACGCTATCTCAGGCGCATCGGCGCGGACTTGCACGATGGCCCCGCGCAACTGGTTGCTCTCGCGGCGCTGGGGATCGATAGCCCGGTCATTGCCGATCCTGCTACGTCGCAATCGAAGCGTGCGCAGGAATTGCGGGCCATCAAAGCACATTTGGACGATGCCATGCGCGAGATCAGGAGCATCAGCAAGGGCCTTGTCCTGCCGCATATAGAGCATGCCGAACTGGGTGAAATTCTCCAGATTGCCGTACAGGCGCACGAAGAACGAACCGGCGTCAAAGTAAGATTATCGATGACCGGCGGCCATACACCGCTGTCGCCGGCGGCCAGGATCTGTATCTTCCGCTTCGTCCAGGAGACGCTGAACAATGGATTCCGTCATGCCGGAGGTGAAGGTCAGTCGGTCGAGAAACATTTCGACGGCGAACGCGTTTGTATCGAAGTGTCCGACACCGGCCCCGGCTTTGATCCACAAATCGTGCGTCCCGAGGGGCTGGGGCTCGTTGGGCTGCGCGAGCGGGTGGAAAGCCTCGGGGGCCAGTTTACCGTGACGTCCTCACAAAGTGGCACGATCGTGAAAATGGCTCTCAACATCGTTGAAATGGGGCAGACATGACAGCAGCCATCAAGCTCGCCATCGTTGACGACCACCCGCTGTTCAGGGAAGGCGTTGTGCGCACGCTCGATCAGATCGGCGGGTTCGAGATCGTCGGCGAAGGAAGCAGCAGGGATGATGCCTTGCGGATAGTTGAAGACCGGCGGCCCGACATTCTGCTGATGGACATCTCGGTGCCTGGGGGCGGTCTTGCCGTGATCGAACCGGCCCTGGAACGGCATTCGGCACTGAAAATCGTGATGCTGACCGTTTCGGAAGAAAACCAGCATGTGATGGCCGCGTTGCAGAGCGGGGCGAGAGGCTATGTTCTGAAAGGGGTCGGGTCGAGGACGTTGGCTGCGATCCTGCGCACGGTAGCCTCGGGCGAACGATATGTCTGTCCACAATTGTCGGCGCGCCTGCTGGCCGATCTGTCGGCTCAATCAAAAGAGCCAGCGAAAGTTGACGGACTTGCCGAACTCACCAGCCGCGAAAGGGAGATCCTGACTCTGGTTGCCGCGGGACTGAGCAACAAACGGATCGGGCTTCGGCTGAACCTGCATGAGAAAACGATAAAGCACCACATGACGCGAATCCTGGCCAAGCTCAACGTCAGCAACAGGACCGAAGCCGCAATGACTTTACGCGATGCGACTGAGCGCCGGCATTCGCCTGTTCGCGATCATGCTTGAGCCGAAACAGCCGCACGGGGCGGCTGTGTGATCTGGCCGTCAGTTGATCATTTCAAGCAACCTGTCCCGATCGGAACGCGTCGCCAGGCGCCGAATGATGGTACGGCCCTTGGCATCGCGCATTTCATATTGGCCGCTATCAACGCGCTCGCTGAGGCCGTTCGAATGCACCACGCCAATGCTCGGCCCACTCACCTCGATCCGGTCTCCCGTGGTTGCATTGATAAAGAGTTTTGGCCTGCTGCCCGGGGTTACCGCAGCGGCGGGATCAGGGAGATTGTCGTCCTGCGACTTTGCTTTGCCCTTGCCGGCACCGGCGTTCGAGTTCGAATTGCCGGAGTTTCCACCCGGATTGCCGGAATTGCCGCCCCCATTCCCATTTCCGTTCCCGCCATTGCCGTTGCCGTTCCCGCCGTCTTTGGCCCAGGCACCCAGCGGGCCGAGCGGCTGCGATAGTCCGTCGAACACGACGCGATAGGGGCTCACGACGAGAACGAAGGTCAAAACGACTACAGAAATGCCGACATGACGTCCTCGCGAAGATC
Organism: Mesorhizobium sp. M0136; assembly: GCF_040322515.1. NCBI lineage: Bacteria > Pseudomonadati > Pseudomonadota > Alphaproteobacteria > Hyphomicrobiales > Phyllobacteriaceae > Mesorhizobium > Mesorhizobium sp. M0136. Next base: position 53,048 of record NZ_JAMYTP010000009.1, on the reverse strand, counting down.
CGGTCCTTCGTCTCCGGGTCGTCATCAATGAACTTGCCAGTCGCATGGCGGAAATCCCCTTAATCATACGGACCTGTCGTGCTGCCTCCTGTTCGAAGTCGTGCGATGCTTAAAACAATGGTTTGTATCGGTAAGGTCAAGACCCACCAGTCCCACGAGGGTAACTGGTGGGTCTCGCTGGCGCAGGAAGGGACTATTTACTGCGCAAGTCTTTTGCCTTCGCTTCGTTGCGTCTCTCGGCGGGGGTGCCGAGTTCTCACCGTCAGCCAACAATAAATCCAATGGCTGCGATCCCGAAACACAGGCCAAATAACGGAAAAAGCAGCCAACGCGCCTGGTGAACGCTCGAATCCATAGCGGCCTCCTGTAACAGTCGGCATCGCAACGGGGCTCTTCTGAACTCGGTTCCTGAAACTCTCGCGTTTCGGGCTTTTGCGATAGCAGCCTCGGACCAAAGTTCGGCTGTGCAGGCCCTTGGTCGACAGGCCTACAGACTGAAGTCCCTATGCAAGGAGCCGCCTGCATTCGGCGACCTTTGTGTCCACCAGGCGGCGCGATCCACCGGTCCCTTCGAATGCTTTACCTTCCTGGCTCTATGGCGAAGCGACATTGGTCCACTGCATGTCATTGAAACGTCACCAGTAGAGACCCATATGCGGATTGCGTCGGATGTCTCCTCCCATTGCGTCCGGCGCGTTCCCCTCTGGAGGTTACAGACCTTCACGCTTGGCCGGGCTCAACAGTCCGGCCTTTTCTTTTGGTCATCGCGTCTGGGTCGAGCATCGTCCTGCCGCAGCGCGCCGCTTCAGTTGCGAGGAGGGAGCTGCTGGACAGACCATGTGTTGCCGTCAGGATCCTCAAAGAAGACAAATCTGCCCCAGGGAAAATCCTTGATATCGCTGACCTCGATGCCTTGGGCGGCCAGATGCCGGTGCGCCTCATCGATGTCGGGCACAACCAGCTGCAGACCCCGTATGGATCCCGGGGTGCTGTCGACGATGCCTTTGCCCATGGCAATCGAACAGGCCGAACCGGGCGGCGTCAATTGCACGAAACGTATCTCGTCGCTTACCGTGTGATCATGATCGAGGTGAAAGCCGACCTTCCCAACATAAAAGGCGATGGCATTGTCGACGTCCGATACGGGGACCGGGACCAGTTCCAGCTTCCAATCCATGACAACCCTTTCGCAGCTTTCGCCAAGTGGTGCCGAACACCGTGGGCGACATCCCACCAGCTTCCCAACATTGTCGGCGCGGGCCGCTCAATCAGTCAAGAGATATCCAGGTCGGGCAACGTGAGGACCGGTCTCATTGTGGACGGCGTTCGGAACCGATGAGCGCAAGCTCAGTTAGGCGGAGGACAACCACCTTTCGGTTCAGCAAGAACGACTTCAATGACCGAAAAGGCAGGGTGCCGAATACAACTGTGGGAAGGTTGAACGGGCGTGGTTGACGCGCGAAGGGGTTGCTTGGAAGCGACGCTCGCCGAAGCTGGCGAGATCCTCGGTGAAGCCGAAGCGCAATTATGCCGTGAACGCCTACGATTCGGCCTGCCTTCTCCTTGGCGCGATCAAAGACGTCAGTACTGTATCCAAGGGACATCCGAGCCGGTGCGACGTTCCAGCGGCGGTGCGCAATATCCGTTTCAAGGGAATCGCCTATCGCGAGCCCGTACGGTGGAATGAAAAGGCGGCAATCCGGCCGCGGTGACTGTACTCAACGTGGTGGAAAACGGCCACTTCCGACAGATCGCCGAAATCCGGCAGATGCAGAGTGTCGAGCAGACCTGACGCCGACAGGCCTCTCCGACCGAAACCGGTTTCCGCCGCTTTGCGAGGCGATTTCCACAGGACCACGAAACAATAATCTCCGGTCGCCGTTTCGCCCGCAGAACCTTTCGAGGAGGCGACGATGAGCGCAACCGGCTTGGACGTTTTTGACAAAACGCTGCAAATAACAAACATCTGGCTCGACGAGATCATGGTGGATCTCGGTCCGGATCGACACGTCGCCTGGCATACATTGGGCGCCGTTCTGCGAACCCTTCGGGACAGGCTGCAGATCGGACTGGCGGCCAAATTGGGAGCGGAACTGCCGCTGCTCGTGCGGGGCGCCTACTATGATCGCTATCGGCCCGCCGACATGCCCGACAAGACACGCTCGCTCGAGGAGTTCCTGCAACACATCGCCGATGAATTGAAATCGACCCGTGCTGTCGATCCCGAGAATGCGGCACGCTCGGTGCTGCGTGTGCTTGCACGGCATATCGACCTTGGCCAGTCGGCAAAGGTGCGGGATGCGCTGCCAAAGGAAATCCAGGTCCTCTGGCCTGAAAGCGTGGGCGTCAAATAGCGGCGATCCTGCTCATGCGGACGCGCGACGGACCGAAGCTTCGAACGTAAGCGCGGGTGGGTCTGGTCGACCCCGGTGACGCTATGTGCCGCGCTCGATGGCAAGGCTTAGCTGGGCAGCCGATGTGGGCTGTCGCGGCCTAACCTGGAAAGATCGTGAAACCGCCATCGACGCGGATTACCTGCCCGTTGATAAAGCGCGCGCGCGGACCGGCGAGGAAGGCCACCGCTTCGGCGATCTCTTCAGGCTCCGCATACCGGTTCAGCGATTTCTTGCTTGAGTCCATACGCTGCGGATCGACCACGCGGCTCGCCTGGAAGCGTGCCGTTTTGGTGGCGCCAGGGCTCACCGCATTGACGCGCACGCCATCGTCGATCAATTCCTTGGCGAGGCAGCGCGTATAATGGACGACAGCCGCCTTGAGCGTCGAGTAGACCACCTCGGGCGAGCATCCGATATGCGCTGCCGCCGAGGCGATGTTGATCACCGAGCCCGAGCCGCGCTTGACCATGGGCGGAACAAAGGCCTGGCAGACCAGCATCGTGCCTATGAGGTTGTTCTCGGTCAGAACCTTGATGTCTTCGTAGTCGATATCGAGTGCGTTGTTGGGATTGGGCTTTACGCCCTTGGCGCCGATGTCGCCGCCGGCGCAGTTGACCAGAATGTGCACGTCGCCGAGATCGGCCTCGATCTTCCTCTTCATCTCGGCGACAGCTTGTTTGTCGCCTATATTGCCGGTGACCGCGGTCACCCGCGTCCCATGCTTCTCCAAGCCCCGGGCAGAGTCGCCGAGATCCGCGAATTCGCCATATTGAGATGGCCGGGTCCAATCGAGGTCGTGAACCGCGACGTTTGCGCCAAGTCCGGCCAAGCGGTCGGCCATCACGCGGCCGAGGCCGCGTCCCGAGCCGGTGACGAAGGCAGTCAGGCCGCTGAGTTCTCGAGCAGTCATGCTGATTTCTCCATTGCAATGAAATCGAACTTCTTCATGTTGGCGGCGCTGCGCCGGATCATGTCGAGCTCGTACGAAACGAGCGCGCCGTCATCGTCCCGTTCCCATGGCGTGCGGTAGTCGGCGTCGTCCGCAAGGCGGTTCACGCGCGCAGCACTCAGGCACGCGGCGAACTCGCGGGCGGTCTTCGGCGCATATCCGTTCCACCAGTCGTCGGTGAGCCAGCGAACGTGACGGGCCTCCAGCGCGCCTGGCTCAAGCACCGCCGTCAGCGTGTCGTGGTGCTCGCCAAGGATGGCTGCCAGTTCGGCGAATGGCACGGCGCCGTCGCCGATCGCGCAGCGGACCAGACGGTAGCCCTCATCCGTGAACTGAATGCGATAATCCTTGAGGTGAACATGGCGGACATGGGGCGCGATCCGGCGCGTGAAGGCAAGCGGCGCCTCGCCGACAGGAAAGGTGTTGCCGGTGTCGTAGGTGATGCCGACACCCGGCCCGCCGAGTTCGCAGAACGCAACCAGTTCGTCGCTGCCGAAGTCCTGATGGTTCTCGATGCCGAGCATCCAGCCCTCGGCCGCCGCACGCGGTCCCCATTCCGTCAAGGCAGCGCGAATCGTTGCGTTGAACTCACTCCATTTCGGTCCCCACGCATTGCGGTCGCCGCACAGGACAGGCGTCAGTGCGATACGGATCGTCATTGCCTCGAGCAGGCGCGCAGCCCGAAAGGCGTTGTCCAGCGGACCTGCCACTAGAAGTCCGCCGCTCACCACCGGGACGATGCCCAGCGCGGCAAGACGCCTGCGCAGGGCGACGATTTCGGCGTCAGTCAAGTCGGTCAACCAGGGTTCGTAGATCTCGAGCGTGCGTGCGCCTAGTTCCTGCGCCAGCGTAATGAAGCCTTCCAGCCCCACGCCGTCCGGATTGTGCCGCGGCGTGCCGCGGCCCTGCAGTCCGAGATGATAGGTCAGTCCGTAGGGGTTGAGGCCGAGACGAAGCATCAGCTTGGCCGTTCCAATGGAGAGCAGAGAAGCGTCACTAGCGCAGACCGGCATCGACGGTAATGGACTGTTTGGTGATCATGCGGCTGTCGTCGGCTGCCAGGAAGAGCACTGTGCGTGCAATCTCCTCGCCCAGCAGGACGCGGCGGATCAATTGCCGCTGCACCGTCTGGTCGACTGCCTCCTGCGTCTTGAACCACAGCTCGCGCTGCCGCTCGGTCATGACGGCGCCGGGTTCGACCGCATTGACGCGGATGTTATCCGGTCCGAACGAGCGCGCCAACGCACGCGTCAGCGCCACCACAGCCCCCTTGGCGGTGGCATAGGCCACCATCTGGTCCGCTCCGAAACGCCAGGCGATGGAAGAGAAGTTTATGATCGAGCCGAAGCCGAGTTCCTTCATATGCGGATGCACAGCCTGCGCGGCGAAGAAGTGATGCCTCAGATTGACGTCGAAGCTGCGGTCCCAATAGTCGGCCGTTACCGCGTCGATGGGATGGCGTTGATCATTGGCGGCGTTATTCACCAGGACGGCAACCGGACCAAGCCGCGCGCGCACGCCTTCGACCGACGCCTTTAGCGCATCGACGTCGGTCACATCGCAATGGAGATATAAGGGAGCCTGCCCGGCGGCACCAGCGAGCTCGCGCACCAACGCCTCCGCTGGCTCATCTTGCACATCGAGAAAGGCTACCCGGGCGCCATTCGAGGCGAAGGCACGGACCATATCGGCGCCGATGCCGGAGGCGCCGCCGGAGATCAGCACGACCCGATCGGTCAAGCTCGGATAAGTCGCGAATTGTACGGACATCGATTACAGAAGCGCCTTGGTTGTTGGATCGAACAGACAGGCGCGCGACATATCGATGCCCAGCGTTATCGTCTCGCCCATGACGGGAGCGTCGTCCGGCTCGAAACGGCCGGTGATCTCCAGGTCACCCAGCCTGAGCACGGCAAGCGTCTCGGCCCCGGTCGGCTCGACCAGTTCGACCGGCGCCTGCATGGACGCCACAGCAGGTTTGCGCGACTTCAGGTCGGTCGTGAAACGGTAGATATGTTCCGGCCGGATACCGAGCACGACGTCCTTTGGCGCACCGGCGGGCATCGGCGCGGCAAGAGCAAGGCTGGCGTCGCTGCCGTCAGCGGCGCGTACCAAGATGCTGGTCGAGCCGGTAAGCCGGGCGGGGATGAAATTCATCGCCGGCGATCCCATGAAACCGGCAACGAACATGTTGGTCGGCCGGTCGTAGATCCGCTTCGGCGTGTCGAACTGCTGGACCGAGCCCTGGTTCATCACCGCAATGCGGGATGCAAGCGTCATCGCCTCGACCTGATCATGGGTGACGTACACCGTGGTCTTGCCGACGCGATGGTGAAGCTTCTTGATTTCGGTACGCATATCGACGCGCAGCTTGGCGTCCAGGTTGGACAGGGGCTCGTCGAACAGAAACAGCTTCGGGTCGCGTACGAGGGCGCGCCCCATCGCGACGCGCTGCCGCTGGCCGCCCGAGAGCTGGCCGGGCTTGCGTTTAAGCAGCTGTTCGATCTGCAGGAGCGCGGCAACCCGTTGGACAGCTTCCGCCTGCGCCGCTTTTGGCACGCCGCGGCTTTCCATGCCGAAGGTGATGTTCTGGCGCACCGTCATGGTGGGATAGAGGGCGTATGACTGGAACACCATCGCAATGTCGCGGTCCTTGGGTTGCACGGAGTTCACCAGCCGGTCGCCGATCCATATCTCGCCCGACGTGACGGTTTCGAGGCCGGCGATCATGGCGAGCAAGGTTGACTTGCCGCAACCCGACGGGCCGACAAGGGCGACGAATTCTCCGGTCTTAGCCTCGAGATTGATGCCGGCAAGAATCTCGAGCGAGCCGTAGCTCTTGTGAAGGTTGCGGATCATCAACGCGGACATGGGCGACGCCTCATTTGATGGCGCCCTGGGTGAGGCCGCGCACGAAGTATTTTCCACCGAACAGATAGATCAGCAGCGGTGGCAACGCGCCGATCAGCACGGCTGCGCTCATCACATCGTAAGCACGCGCGGTCGTGCCGCCGGCCGTGAGCGCGACCAGTGCCGCGGTAATCGGCTGCTGCTGGCCTGATGTGAAGACGACGCCGAACAAATACTCGTTCCAGATGCCGGTGAACTGCCAGATGACGGTGACGATCAGAATGGGCGGCGACAGGGGCAGGATGATCTTGCGGAAGATCCGCCAGAAGCCAGCGCCGTCAATGCGTGCCGCCTTGATCAGGTCGTCCGGTATGCTGACGTAGAAATTGCGGCAGAACAGGGTGGTGAACGAGATGCCCTGGACGACGTGGATCAACACCAGCCCGTATGTGGAATTGGTCAGGCCGAGCTTGCCGAGCAGGAACGCCCACGGCATCAGCGAAATCTGGCCGGGCATGAATACGCCGAGCAGCATCAGATTGAAGATCACTTCGGAACCCCTGAAGCGCCATTTGGAGAGGATGTAGCCGTTCATGGCGCCGAGAATGGTCGAGATGATGGTGGCGGGGATCGTCATCGCTAGCGAGTTGAAGAAATTGCGCTTCATGCCCTCGCAGGTGCCGCTGACGCAGTAGGATCCCCAGGCCTGCGCCCATGCATCGAACCGGAAGCTGCGCGGTACGGAGATGAGGCCGTTGCGGGCAATCTCCGACTGCTCGCGCAACGAGTTGAAGATCACCACCAGCAATGGCACGAGATAGACGACCGCGAAAAGCGTCAGCACGGCATAGACAAGGAAGCGGCTCCAGAAATGCCGGCGCGTGGCAGCGGCTTCCTCCGGATCAAAACGGGCATTGGGGGCAACTTCAGCCATTGCGGCCCTCCGCCCGCCGGCGCCAGACGATCCACAACGAGTACGGCACCAGCACTGCCGCGACCGCCGCGAGCATCATCATCGCCGCGGCGGCACCCTCGCCGATTTGGCCGCGCTGGAACATCAGGTCGTAGACATAGATGGCGGGGAAGGTCGTGGACACGCCCGGCCCGCCCCGCGTCAACGCCGCCACCAGGTCGAAGGTCTTGATGGCGAATTGTATCTGAATGACCGCCACCGCCAGAAATATCGGAGCGATGGTTGGCAGGATGACCCTCCGATAGGTCCGGAAAACCGACGCGCCGTCGATTTGCGCGGCTTTGACGAGATCCGGATCGACCGACCGCAGACCGGCCAGGAAAAGTGCCATTGCGAAGCCGGACGACTGCCAGATACCGGTTATGATCACCGCATAGATCGCGGTGTTGCGGTTGGCCGTCAGGGCGAAGCTGAAGTCGGTCCAGCCAAGCCCGCGAACGAAGGCCTGGATACCGTCGACAGGGTTATACAGCCAGCTCCACACCGTACCGGTGACGATGAAGGACACCGCCAACGGATAAAGGAAGATGGTGCGCCAAACCGCCTCGCCGCGGACGCGCTGGTCGATCGCGATCGCAAGCAGCAGGCCAACCGCCATCGAGCCAACGATATAGAAGCCGCTGAACAGGAAGAGATTCGTATAGGCGATGTTCCAGCGCCGGTTTGCCCAAAGCGAAGCGTAGTTGTCCAGGCCGACGAATTCATAGGTCGGCAACAGCGACGAATTGGACAGCGAGATGTAGAGCGTCCAGAATGTGAAGACGAAAACATAGATGAAACTCGCCGCAATCGACGGCGCCAGCACCAGAATGGGCACCATCGTGCCCAGGCGCTCGCGCCACGGACGGGCCGCGGCAGCTGCGGATGGTACAATCAGATCATGGGTGGACATCGGGCTGCTCCGGCGAGGTCTGGCAGGGAGCTTCGCCCCCGGGCCATCATCGGCAGCGTCACTTCTGCGCTTCGGCCGCATCCGCCATCGCATTGGCCGCGTCCTGCGCACTCATATCCGGCGTTGCTACAAACTCGGTGATGCTGTCCATTATTGCGCCGCGGACCTTTTGCGGCACCGTCATGTTGTGCGCCATCGAACGGACGAGCGTGCCGGCGGCGATCGAGGCTTGCAGATCCTTTTGCGAGAGTTGCTGGCAGGGATTGAAGCCGTTCGAAAGATCGACGTCGAGGCGGGCCGGGATGGACCCTTTGGTCTGATTGAAAATGGTCTGAAATTCGGGCGACAGGATGATGCTGGCAAGCAGCTTCTGTCCCTCGATGTAGTCCGGGTCCTTCTGCTTGAAGAACACGACCGAGTCCGAATTCAAGATGAAGCCGGGCTTGCCCCAATCGGTCGGCGCCTGGGCGCAGACATAGTCGGTGCCCTCCTTGAAGCCGCCGGCCGTCAGCAGGCCGATCGTCCAGTCGCCCATGATGTGGAAGGCGGCCTCGCCGCGGCCGACGAGATGCGACATGGTATCCCAGTCACGCCCGTTCATGCCGGGGTCCATGTACTTCGAGGTCATGGTGCGAAACTGCTCGAAGGCCTTGACCATGCCGTCGCTGCGCATGGCATCAACGTCGCCCTCGACGAAAGCTTTCCTGTAGAGATCGAGGTCCTGACCGTACACGACCACTTCGAAGACCGTCGAGTCGGTCCAGTCGGCGGTTGAGTGTGAAATGCAGATCTTGCCGCTGGCCACGATCTTGTCGCAGGCGGCGTTGAACTCCGCCCATGTCTTCGGCATCTCGTTGACGCCCGCATCCTTCATGACCTTCGGCGATGCCCACAGCCAGTTGATGCGGTGGATGTTCATCGGCGCTGCCACCCAATTCCCGGTCGGCTTCATCACCGGCAGCAATTCGGGAGCGACGACCTTCTCCCAATTTTCCGCCTTCGCCAGGTCGTCGAGATTGGCTGTCATGCCCGTCTTGTTCCATTCGGCGATCTCGGGGCCCTTTAGCTGCACAGCGGGAGGTGCGTTGCCGGCGATCACATCGGCACGCAGTTTGGCCAATGTATTGGCCGTATGGCCTGCGATGGAGGTCTGCTGCCAGGTGCCACCCTTGGCGGTAAACATCTCGCCGAGCTTGGCGATAGCCTGGGCGTCCGATCCGGTGGCCCATTGATGCAAGAGGTTGGTCTTCGGCTCCGCGAGCGCTGTTCCGGTAATCAAGGTGAAGGCGGTAGCGGCCGCAAAGGCCGTCCTCAGGTATTTCATCGTTTCACTCCCATATGTGATGCACGGTTCGTATCGACCGCTTGTGGCCTGCGATTTGAGGTCGTGGCCTGTGAGATGCAGTAATCTCCGTTCTTTCCAAGATGACATATTTGAGCTATCAGTCAACATGCTTTGTGCTCATCATGAACAAACCTTCGCTTAGAAATTGGCTGATCGACAGGCCGTCCGCGTCGCCGGAGAGCCTGATCGTCCGATGCTTGCGCGAGCGCGGCGTGCTTTCCGCGTCGCAAATTACCCGCATTACCGGTTTGGCGCGGTCGACGGTTTCAACCGCGCTCAACGGCTTGAGAAAGTCAGGGATGGTGATCGAATCCTCGGCCCATCATGACGCGGCCAGGGGCATTGGCAGACCGGCCACGGCATTGACGCTCAATCCCGCTGCGGGCACCTGCGTCGGCATCCACCTGGGCCTCGACGAGATGCGGTGCGTCGTCGCCGACGTCTCGCATTCTTTCGTTGCCGAACAAACTATCCCCATGGGTCTGGACTACCAGCCGCAACAGGCGGCCCAGCTCGCCAAGTCAGTAATTGCCCGATGCTACGAAGAGAACGGTCTGCTGATGGCGGGGCTCCTGGGGGTTGGGGTCTCCGTCTCGGGCCCAGTCAGCCGCGAAGGAGTGGTGCTGCGCGCGAGTATTGTTCCGACCTGGGCCGGGGTCAACATCCGCGATGTGTTCGGGCCGGTCCTCGAACAGCCGATCTTCGCCGACAATGAGAGCAACTGCTCGGCCATTGCCGAGCTGATGTGGGGTGCGGCCGTCGGCCACGACGATTTCGTGCTGTTCAAGGTCGATCTGGGCGTCGGCGGGGCCATTGTCCAGCACGGCCGGCTGGTGAGCGGCATCGCCGGCGGCGCCGGCGAATTCGGGCACATCAGCATCGATCCCGGCGGCGACCTTTGCCGGTGCGGCAATCGCGGATGCCTGGAGCTCTATGCCAGCTTTGCCCGGCCGCTCGAGCAGATTTCGCGCATCGTTCGGCGGCCGGTCACGATGGACGATGTGATCATGATGGCCGAGCAGGGCGACGTGAGGGCGCTGCGGATGATCGAGGACACCGCCGAGTTCGCCGGCCGTGGCCTTGGCCTGATCGGTTCGGTGCTCAATCCGCCGCTCATCATCATCGGCGGCCGCATGGCCTTGGCGGGCGACATTCTCCTGGCGCCACTGATCGCGTCATATGAACGCCATACGCTGATCAAGTCCCGCGATGTGGCCCCGGCGCTGCGCACGCGGATCATCGTTGGCAAGCACACGAAGAACGACGCATTGCTCGGCGCGGTCGGCCTCGTGCTGCGCCACAACAGCCGGCTTCAATGACCTGACTCCGCTTCGGTTGGTACTCTGAGGCTCGTTGTTCCAAATCGGTGCGCACCCGCATCGCAGCCAAGTCCCTCCGGCCTTTGGACTGGTTCACTCTGGCGCGTTAGAGCGTGGCCGATGATGAGCGTGCCGAGAGGTGTTACAAGAATCGCGTAGGTTTATGGTGTTAACGGGCAAAGCTTGGGGAGCAGTCGTCAATGCCGTATTGCTGCAGCAGGCCGAGCCCTGCCTCTCGCCCGGCCGGGAGAACTGTACGATGAAGCAAAGCGGAGTTGTCTTGCCGCACGGCGGTGGGCGGATGGTGCCGGCTCTCGGGATCGACGTCCATGTGTGGCGGGTTGCTCTCGATGCTCCCCTTTCGCAGTCGGACATGGCCGTGCTCAATCCAGCCGAATTGACCAGGGGCGGACGGTTTGTTTTCGAGCAGGATCAGCGGCGCCATCTGGCAGCTCATGCCGGCTTACGCCGGGTGCTATCCATGTACACCGGCCGAGCGCCGGGAGAGCTCGATCTGCGGGAGACCCCACAGGGAAAGCCGTTCCTTGCGGACGGGCGCCTCGCCTTCAACCTTTCGCATTCGGGGGATCTTGCCCTTGTGGCCGTGGCTGCCGCCGGGCAAGTCGGCGTCGATGTCGAGCGCGTCGCCCCGCGGAGCGGCGAGATGTCCATGGCCCGTTCTCTGTTCGCGCCCGGCGAGATCGCACAACTTGAGTCACTGGCGCCAGAGGCCCGCCGCCTCATGTTCTGCCGGCTTTGGACTTGTCGCGAAGCCGTGCTCAAGGCTGCCGGCGTCGGCCTCGCCGGGGTGGGACTCGAGATTGGGATGGACGGGAGCGGCGAGGCCTATATCCTCTCGCCGCCACTGGAATTGGTTGAACCCCTCAGGCTCATTGAGTTCCGCCCAAGCGCGCACCACGTGGCCGCCGTCGCCTGGAGTGCACGCAGTCCTCAGGTCGTCGCACGCCGCTTCGATTTCGACTTGGGATTGCGTTGACGCTCCGGAACGGGCCTCGGGGAACGCCTGTTTTTGGCGACGAGGATCGAGCGGACGGGTTCTCTTCAAAGGCAGCCACATCGGCCTAAAAACTAATCAAATTGGCCTAAAAAGTAATCAAATCGGCTTAAAAGACACATTTTGCGATAAAAATGCTAACTTGGCGAGTTTTGCTCTTGGAGCTTCCGTTAGGACATGCACTTAAATACGCCGTGACTTTAAGTGCGCCGTGGGTTGGGCAACCCACGGTGTATACTAGGCGGGGGTCTGGGCATGAACATTCATCGTGGGGGCGATGGCCCTCAGCAGGTCATTGAATCAACACAGCCAATCGCAGTTATCGGAATTGGTTGCCGGTTTCCTGGAGGAATCCAGGACGCGGACTCGTACTGGAACTTTCTCCTGGAGAAGAACTGCGGCATCGTCGATATCCCGGCGGATCGATGGAATGTCGATGCTTTCTATGATCCGGAGCCCGATGCCCGGGGAAAGATGCGGACGCGCTGGGGTGGGTTTCTTGCCAGCGACGTTTTCGGCTTCGACCCGAGTTTCTTCGACATGTCGCCCCGCGAGGTGACATCGATGGACCCGCAGCAGCGCCTGGCGTTGCAAGTGGCCTTCGAGGCCATCCAGGATTCCGAGCGCACATTGGCCGACCTGCGCCGCGGGCGCACCGGCGTGTTCATCGGAATCTCGACCAACGATTTCGCGCAGAACCTGCGCCGCGGACGTGTCGGTGGTGGGGATATTTTTGCCGGCACCGGTTCGGCGTTCTCGATCGCGGCCAACCGAATATCCCACCGTTTCGATCTGAAAGGGCCGAGTATCGCCGTCGACACGGCATGCTCGTCGGCGCTCGTTGCCATCGACCAAGCGGTGCGCCACCTGAGCACCGGCACCTGTGAGACGGCGCTCGCCGGCGGCGTCAACTGCATGCTCGATCCAGGCCCGTTTATCGCATTCTCCAGCGCCAACATGCTTTCGCCGACCGGCGGTATCTACACCTTCGACGAAAGGGCGGACGGGTTCGTGCGCGGCGAAGGCTGCGGTTTCGTTTTGCTGAAGCCTCTTGACCGGGCAATTACCGACGGCGACCGGATCTATGGCGTGATCCGTCATTCGATGGTCAATCAGGACGGGTATACGCCCACCCTGACCTCGCCGAGCAGGGAAGCACAGCAAGCGATGCTGGAGGCGCTGGTGGAAGGCGCCGCCATCGATCCGGCCGATGTCGACTATGTCGAGGCCCATGGGACAGGCACGCCGGTCGGCGATCCGATCGAGGCGGCTGCCATCGGCCGCGTGTTCGGTGTGAATTCACGGTCAAAGCCGGCCTATGTCGGATCGTTCAAGCCCAATCTCGGCCACCTCGAATCAGCGTCCGGTATTGCGGGTTTCATCAAGACGGTGCTGACGGCGGGAAAGGGCATCGTGCTGCCGAACCGGAATTTCGAGCGCCCGAATCCGAGCATTCCGTTCGACGCGCTCAACATCGCTGTAGCAACGACGCCGACGCCGATCGACCATCACGGCCGGCCGGTCCTGGCCGTCGTCAACTCCTTCGGCTTTGGCGGTACCAATGCCTCCATCGCAGTGGAAGGATGGCGGGGGTTGTCCGCGAACGCCAACCGTGCGCCAAGGCCGGTGACAGCGGGCCATCCGATAGCCGTCCCGATCTCGGCCGGCAGCACGGCCGGACTCGAACTGTGGGCAGGCCGTCTGGCCGATGCGCTGGAGGAGGGGGGCTCCCTTGCGAAGACCCCGGTCGAAGACATCACCGCCCATTTGAGCAGCACGCGCGATAACTTCGCGCAACGGGCCGCGCTCATCGTCGAGCCGGAGCGTGCCGCGCTCCAGGCCCAACTGCGCGCATTAGCTAAGGGAGCCATCGAGCAAAGCGTGGAAGGGCCGACCATCATCACCGGGAGGGCATCCAACCGTCGGCTCGCCATCGCCTTCTCGGGCCAGGGCGGCCAGTGGTGGGCCATGGCGCGCCGCCTGTTGAAGGAAGACCGTGCGTTTCGCCGAACCGCCGAGATGTTCGACGAGGTGCTGCGTCCGATGGTCGGCTGGTCGACCGTCGAGGAGATGCTGCGGGACGAGACGAAGACCCGCATCAACGATGCCGACGTTACCCAGGCATCCATCTTCACCACGCAGATATCCCTCTACGAGCGCTGGACAAAGGCCGGCGTGCGGCCTGAGCTTCTGATCGGCCACAGCTTCGGCGAGGTCGCGGCCACCTACGTTTCAGGTATCATCGATATCGAGACGGCGGCTCGCATCATTGCCAAACGCGGCCTCATCCCGCTGAAGAGCGAGCGGCGCGGTGCAATGGCCACGATAGGGCTGACGGTCCATCAACTCGAACCTTTGCTGCCCGGTGACGAAAGCGTTGTCATTGCCGCCTACAACGGCCCGATCGCGCAAACGATTTCCGGCATGGAGGACGCGGTGCTTGGCGTACTGGCCAAGGTCGCGGAAGCCTATCCCGATACGACGGCCCGCCGGATGACCATGGATTTCGGATGGCACAGCGCGCATCTGGAAGACTGCAAGGAATGGTTCCTCGGCGAACTGGGTCCGGTCGCCTGGAAAGAAGGCCGTCTGCCGATCATCTCGACGGTCACCGGCATATTCGAGACGAAGTTCGACGCCGACTACTGGTGGGCCAATTTGCGCCAACCCGTCAGCTTTACCAAGGCCTTGGATTTCACCCTCGATTTCGGCATCAATACTTTCCTGGAAATAGGTCCGCACCGCACGCTGACGCCGCTCATCCGAGGCATCTCGCAGGAGCGCGGGGTAGACGCCGCCGCGGTGAACTCGCTCGATCGCAAAACTGACGATTTCTGGACGCTGGCGCGGGCCGAGGGCAGCCTTCATGTTGCCGGCGTCGAATTCGACCGGCCGAAATCGTTGAGTGGCCACGTGGCCGTTCCCAAGTTACCCTGGAACAACCAGCGCCTGCTGAATACATCCGAGGAAACCAAGAACTTCCTGTTCGAGGCACCCCGGCACGCACTGCTTGGATGGCGCGACTTCACTGCGGCGCCGTCCTGGACCAACGAAATCACGCTCAGAGGCTTCAAATTCCTGGCTGACCATCGGGTCAGCGGCGATTGCCTCTTCCCGGCCGTCGGTTACATCGAAATCATGGGGGCCGCACTGCGCGACCATTTCGGCTCTGAGTCCGTGGAACTGCGTGATTTCAAACTGTACGAAGCGCTTTCCATCGCGGAGGACGACGTCGTACTGTTTACGACGACGTTCGATCCGGTCGGTAGCAGGCTGCGCATCGCCACGTTCCATCGAGGTTCGGAGGATGGCTGGAGGACGCGTGCCGAAGCTTATGGCTTCAGCCACAAATATGAACTTGCACCAGCTCCCGCCGACCTGCTGCTGGATCGCCCGAACCTAGTCGAAAAGACGGAATTCTACCGTCTCGCCGAACGGCACGGGCTTGAATACGGTCCCTATTTCCAGTCGGTGAACGCACTCGACATTGTCGGCGACCGCCTGGTTGCCAGGCTGTCAAGCAAGGATCCCAACTTGGCGAAGCAGTATTTCGCCTTCCCCGGATTGCTGGACGCGGTGCTCCAGGCCGGCATCGGCCTGGCTTCACATCGAGACGGCGTGTGGGTTCCAGGTGAATCGCTGCCGCCGGCTAATGAAGACAAGGCCCAGTATCAGTTGCGCCTGCCAACCGGCGCGCGCAAGATCCTGCTGGGCGCTCCTTTGACGCCCGAGGTGATCGTCGATATCCAGCCGGGTCTCGACCCGTACTCGATGCGGTTCAGTGTGTTCTCGCCGGAAGGGCAGCCGCTCATCGTTCTCGACAACCTTCAGACAAAGGCGCTGGGCAAGGTCAGGGGCAGCAGGGCCAAGCAGGGTGCCGGCTCGGGGTCCAGTGTTTTCGAGGAGCATTTCGAGAAGCAGGAAGCCAAACCGGCAGCGCCCTCATTGCGTTGCGCCCACTGGTTGGTGGTGGGTGATGGAACGCAGCGCCTCGAAACGACATTGGCGGAGTTGGTTAGCCGCGGAGCGACGGTCGAGGTCGCAAACCCCGCGCCGTTCCTCAACCTCGATGCGGATGAAGCGCTCTCCACGATCCGGGCATTCATGACCAAATCGGGTGGGACAGGTGGCATCCTGTTCAGCGCCGCCACCCCCGAAAAACTCGACGACAAAGCAGGCGGGGACGAGCTTCTCGCCAGGATCACGCCTATCGTGCACCAATTGATCACGCTTGGAAAAGTCATCGACCGGCTGCACAGTTCGTCCGAACAGCGGCCCGAACTGGTTGTCGTCACGTCCGGCAGCCGGCTTGTGCAAGGTGACCAGCCGATGAGCCTTTCAGGCCTGAGTGAGAGCGCCTTGATCGGCATTGCTCGCACAATGGCAAACGAGTTCAAAGGTTTGGGCATCCGCCTTATCGATGCGGATACCACATCGCTGCAGTCGGGGGTGAGCATTTCGGGTGCCGTGCTGGAGGAAACCGCAGAGACGGAATTCGTCCTGCGCGGCGCCGAACGCTATGTCCCGCGGCTGGAGCAACTGGCTTTGCACGAAGTGGCGCCGTTGCGGCGGACGCTGGAGACCGCGCGGGATTCTTCCAACTTCGCCGTCACAATGACGGGGCCTGGCACCATCGACAACATCGTACTACGCGAAATCGCCGATCCCGAATTGGCGCCAGACGAGGTCATGGTCGAGGTCGCCGCGGTCGGACTGAACTTCCGCGACATCATGGCGGCCACCAGCATCTTGCCGGACGAGTTGGAGAATGACGAGGCATACTGGCGCAATCTCGGGCTGGAGTTCGCCGGCACCGTCCGCAGGGTCGGCGAACGGGTGACCAATCTCAAGCCCGGCGATCGCATCATGGGCATGGGCAAGGGCTACCTCAGACGCTTCGCCAAGCTCCGGGCGGATCTCGCCATGCGCGTACCCGATGGTATTGATCTGATCGAGGCCGCGACCCTCCCGACAGCCTTCCTTACCGCTCACTACGCTCTCAAACATATCGGCCGATTGGCACAGGACGAAACCGCGCTGATCCATCTGGCTTCGGGTGGTGTCGGGCTCGCCGCCATCCAGGTCGCGCATGATGTGGGGGCTCGAGTCTTCGGCACCGCAGGCAGCGACACAAAACGCGCCTTCCTGAAGACATGGGGCGTGGATGAGGTCATGAACTCGCGCGCTCTCGATTTCGCCGACGAGGTGCGTTCCTTGACGCGTGGCCGCGGCGTCGACGTGGTGCTGAACGCGCTGTCTGGCAACGGCATCGACAAGAGCCTGGAGTGCCTGGCGCCCTTCGGCCGGATGGTCGAAATCGGCAAGCGCGATCTCGCCGACGACAAGCCCATCGGGCTTCGCTCGCTTTATCGCAACAACGCCTATTCGGTCATCGATCTCTCGACGCTTCCCGTCGAGAAGGAGAGCCTCTTCAGACAATTGCTGGCGGAGGTGGAGGCTAAGGTTGCCGCCGGCGTCTATAAGCCGCTGGAGGCGACCCGCTTCCCGGCATCGCGCGCGGCGGAAGCCATGCGCATGCTTTCGCGAGCGCTGCACATCGGCAAGGTGATCGTCACTTTCGACGAACCTTCCGTGGACATCGAACTTGACCTAGGCGCACAGTTCGCCGTCTCCGCTCAGGCTTCCTACCTCGTCACCGGTGGGCTCAAGGGATTTGGCGTTGCGATCGCCGAGTGGCTCAGTCAGAAAGGCGCGGGAACCATCATCCTTGCCAATCGAAGCGGTGTTCCAGATGCCGAAGCGGCTGTGGCTATCGAGATCATGGAGCAACGTGGCACGCGCATTGTTCGCGCCGCTCTGGACGTGACCGATGCCACCGCCGTCGGCAGGCTGATCGGCGAATATGCTGGGGGTGACGCTCCTTTGCGCGGCATCGTGCATGGCGCCGCGGTGATCGAGGACGCTTTCGTCTCGCAGCTCGATGCAGGCAAGATCGACCGTGTGCTGAGGCCGAAGATAGCCGGCGGGTGGAACTTGCACGTCGCCGTTGTCGAACACGATATCCCGCTGGATTTCTTCGTGAATTTCTCTTCGATCGCGCAGGTTATCGGTTCGTCTGGGCAGGCCAACTACACAGCGGCCAACTCTGTTTTGGACGCAATCGCCACGTACCGCAGGGGTCGCAACCTGGCCGGCTCGTCCACCGCCTGGGGCATGATTGCCGGCAGTGGATTCGTTGCCAGGTCGGAAGCAATGACCAACTATCTCGATAGCGTAGGCATCAAGCCGGTTCAGGATTCTGAAGCGGCGGCGGCCCTGTCCTATCTTGTGCGCGCCAGATCGGAGAATCTCGGCTTTGCGAATATCGACTGGGCTGCGATCGCACGCACGAACCCCGGCGCAGCGACGAATCCGAGGATTTCGTCGCTGCTTGGAGACAGAACCGGAGGGCGGTCTCGCATTCAGGCCGAGCTTGCAGCCGCGCCGCGCGAGGCGTGGGACGACCTGCTCGCCGACATGATCCGGCGCGAAGTGGCGAAAGTCCTCAAGGTCGAGGCAAGCGCCTTGGCGGATGACCGCAAACTCAGTGAGCTCGGTCTCGACTCCCTCTCATCGTTCGAACTGAAAAACCGCGTCGAGGCTCAGGTCGAAGTCGACATCCCTGTCGCCAAGTTCCTGCAAGCGCCGACGATCGCGGGACTGTCGCGCCTCGTTGCTTCCGCTTTTGAGGCGAAGCTGAAGGCGTCCGCCTTGCAGGTCCTGGCCGCACAAGCGAGTTCCGATGGCGTTGCAGCGCAGGAAGCCTTCCGGCCTCTTGGCCGCCAGGTCAATGCGATGATGCTGGATGGACTGCCGATGTCGTCGGCGGTCGCAAAGGCGGACAATCAGATCCTGGTCGAGACGAGTATTGAGCCTGGCGTGTCGCTGGCCGCGCTTGCGACAAGATTGGCGCGACTGGTCGAGCGACACGACGCGCTCCGGATGACCGGTGCGATATCGGCGTCCGGCGCCGTGGAGATCGGCTTCGAGGCTCAACCGATTGTTGAAGTGCTTTCGCCGGGCGGTCGTTTGGGCGATGTGGCGCTGCCTGGTCCGCTATGGCGGATCGGCGCGTGGCAGCGGCAGGATGGCGGTCACGAGCTACAAATCCGGGCTCATCGCGCGGCTGCGGACACGTTGTCGGTTCATCTTTTGCTTGCGCAGCTTGTGCAAGGCGAGGCAGAAGCGGTCGAAGCAGGGCCTAGTTTTACCGACTATGCGCGCACAGCTCATCCGATGCCCGGATCGAGCGAGTATCGTCGCGACCTCGCCTATTGGAAGGAGATACTTCACCACGCGCCTGGGATCGCACCGATCCCCGGCCGCAGTCGTGCCGCGTCTCCCGTCGGTATGGGAACCAACAGGGGCCGTGTCGGGTTGCTGGAGATCACGCTTCCAGCAGCAGCATTCGCATCGGGATCGGAGTTGACGGCCGCGCGCTTTCTGGCCGCCTATGCCAAGGCCTTGGCAAGCCGCCTCTCGCTCCAATCAATCGTCGTCGACCGCTGGTATAGCGAGCGCGGGCAGGGAGCACCAAGCGGATTGATAGGCCCCTTGGATGGGTCCTATCCGATTGTCCTGCGAGCCATGAATGAACTCGGTTACGATCTGCTGAGGAAGGTCGAGCGTGCCGACGCAAACGGCCACGCGCATCGGTCAATGGATACGTCGTCTCTGGAACTGGCGCTCGAAGAAGATCTGCGCATTCGCCATGTTTCGCTGCGCCAATTCGGCTTCGCTTTTCTCGACCGTAGCCAAGTTACGGGGCTCGCCGCCTTGGACCATCCTCTCGATGCGATCCCCGCATCCGCGCACGAGATACAATTGTCCGCAGCGACCAGCGAAGCCGGCGTTGTCTGCCGGCTGACCGTGGATCTCGACGTCGTCGAAGAAGCAGCAGCGCGGTTGCTACTCGATCAGTTTCTCGACGAGCTTTCCTCCGAGCTCGAAACGTCAGGCCGCCTGGTGCCCATCGCAATGGGCTGGAGTCTGCGCGAGTGGTCTGGTCAGCCGAGTGGAGGCCAGGATGTCGAGCGCTCACCGCTGAACGGCGTGCCCAACGTCGAAAGAGAGATAGCAGTAACTAGCACGCAATTGGGATTACTGCGTTTCCAGGAACATCCAGACGCGACTTCGCATGCGCGTGCCGCATTCATTGTAAGCAAGGAGTTCAAGATCCGGCCGCAAATGGACGCCGATCGTCTCAGACGGGCGATCGAAACGGTCATGGCGCGACACGAGGTGATGCGTACCCGGTTCTTCCGCAAGGGGGCTAGATACGGCGCGTATCTGGAAAGGACCCCGACCGATTTCTTCAGGGTCGAGCAAGTCGCCGACGAATCCGAAGCGTTAGAGCGCGCAACCGAACTCGCGCAGGAAGGCATAGATATCCAGGCGCCGATGTTCCGGGTCACCGTCATCCGGTTCGGCTCCGAGAGCGACCTTATCGTCGCCAAGGCACATCATCTCGTTATTGACGGCTATTCCCTCGGCCTCATCGTCGAGGAAACAGTCAAGGCTTATCTCGGCCTGCCTCTTGATCCGGTGGAAATGAGTATCGACCGATTCATCCGGGATTTCGACCATGTCGGAAAACCCGGTTCGTTCGAACGGCGAGACGCATTCCTGCGCAAGGTATTCGCCGAGCCCTTGCCGCAAATTCCCAATCTCGGGCGCAAGGCGAAAGGCCGGCGGACGAATGTCAACCTGATCGATTGCAGCCTTAGCGAGGACGTGACGCTCTCGATAGCCAGCGACCAGCAGGATGCGCTGCGCAAGCGTGCCAGGGCAGCCGGCACGACGGAAACGGCCATGATCATCGCGGCCTTTGCGCAGACCATCGGGGCGCGCGGCGGCGTGGACGATATAGTGATGCAGGTTCCAGCAGCCTTGCGCCACGACCGGCGGCTGGAGAACTATGTCAATTTCGTCGCCTCGGACGTCCCCGTGCGTGCGCGGCTGTCGCGGTTCGAGACAATCGAAGCGCTAGCCGGTTCGCTCGGAGAAGGGATCGAAGAGGCTATCCAGTTCGCGCCCTTCATGGATTCGAACTACTTCGGAGACGTGCATGACGACGTCGTGGCCAAGGGCTCCTATACCTCCCTCTTCGTCGCCGGCACCCAAACAGTCGACAGATGGACACGCGCCACACAGTCGGCCCCGCTTCAAAGGGCCCATGCCAGTGGCGAACTTGATCTCGGCATGTTCAAAGTGACGCCCCTGCCTGACATGCGACGAGAAAAACCACGTACCAGCGAGATGGATCTGCGTACCTTTCCGACCGCGAACGGTCTTGGTCTGACCTTGATATTCGACCAATTGGGCTATGACCGTGCAGAAGCAGAAGATATCCTGAGGGAAGTCATCGAACGGCTGTTGGCTGGGCAACCGGCGCTCGATGCAGCCGAGCAGGCGGCGATATAGTGATGCGTCGATTCAGGGTCAGCGGGGCCGGTGGAAGCCGGTGCAGGTAAAAGGCACGTGATTCGCTTCATCTTAATCTTGTTTGCCGTTCTGGCGGCAGTCGGGCTTTTTTCTGGTTGGTATATCTGGCCTGCTCAGGTGGAGTCCTATGTCGCCCAGCGAAGGCTGATCGCGCGTGAAATCGCCGGACCCGGCCTCCTTGGTGCAACCAACCAGGTCGTCGTGACGGCAAGGATCCAGGCATTCCTGGCCGACGTTCGCGTCGACCGGAATGACGAGGTAAAGACCGGCGATATCCTCGCCACGCTAAACGCGACTGAAATCGAGTATCAGCTTGCCGCAGCGGTCGCCAACGACCGGGCCGCTGCGGAGAGCGTGCGCGAGGCCGAATTGGAGCGTGACCGGCTGGTTATCGCCGCCCGTACTGCAAAGGCAGATCTGGATCGCAGGAAGAGCCTGCTCGCCAGCAAATCGATTTCTCAGGCCGAGTTCGACCTCTTCGAAGGCACCCAGAAGCAAGCCGAGGCCGCATTGGCGCGAGCGACCGCTAGCATCGAGCGCGCAAAGGCCCAGGCCGCGGCCGCCTCCGCCGAGGTCGAGCAGATACGGAGCCGTTTCGGCGAAACCTCGATACGCTCGCCTGTCAATGGGGTGGTGGTTTCCCGCAGCCGCACGGTGGGAGACCTGCTTTCTCCGGGCGTCGAACTGATGCAGATCGTCGACCCGACGTCATTGCTGGTCATGGCACGCCTCGACGAATCCGCGATGGGGTCGCTTCGGCCGGGGCAAGTAGCCAAAGTCACCTTCTCATCGGATCCGCAACGGCCCTACGCTGCTTCCATTGCGCGGATCGGCCGGCAGGTCGATCAAGAGACGCGCGAGTTCACGATCGATCTTAAATTGCGCGAGGTGCCGGCGAACTGGGCTGTGGGTCAGCGTGCAAGCGTCACCATCCAAGCGGAATCGCCGTCACCGGGCATTGCGGTGCCACAGCGGTTCCTGGCGAGAAACCAGGGACGGGTGGGTCTTTGGATTGCACATGACGGGCGGGCCTATTGGGCTCCTGTTTCGCTGGGCTACTCCAGCGGCACCGATATCGAGATCACGCGCGGCCTAAAGGTCGGCGATGTCGTGCTCAGTCCGACAGGCCGCTTCCAGTACCAAGCGGTTAACCTCCAGGCATTGAGCAGGTGAATCTCGCGGTCAAAGATATCAGGCATAACCTGCTGAGGTTCATCCTGACCGTTTTCGGCGTCGGCCTGCTGATGGCGGCGACGATCGGCATGCTGGGCATGTATCGCGGCATCGTCTACGAAGCCTTGATCGTGATCGACGGCATTGGTGCCGACCTCTGGGTCGTCGAAGGGGGAAAGTCCGGACCGTTCGCCGAATCCTCCGCCGTACCGGCCAATCTCGATCGCCGCGTGGCCGGTGTGGCCGGTGTGGCGGCAACGCGGCGGTTCATCCAATACAACCAGCAGTTCGAAATTGACGGGCTTCCGCTGCGAATGTCCGTCACTGGTGTGGACTATCCAAGCGACAGTGGCAGCTGGATACCGTTGATCGCCGGCCGGTACTTCCAATCAAATCGCTACGAGGCCATAGCCGACAAGACTTTAGGCCTGGTTGTGGGTGACGAGATCCGGCTTGGACGAGATAGCTATACGATTGTCGGCGTGTCGGCCGGGCAGGTCGACATGGGTGGCGACGGATTGTTGTTCGTCACCATCCCGGACGCGCAGGTCATCAACCGACTGCTGCCCAGCGAGGCGATCCTCCTCAACCGTGCGGCCAAGGGCAAGACGCGCATGGGTCTTGGCGACGAGACCGGAAGTGTCGCTGCGGTCATCGTCGAAACTCTCCCGGGCGCTGACAAGGAGGTCGTGCGTGACTCGATCAAACGCTGGGGCGACGTCGAGGTCCTCACGCAGCAGGACCAGGAAACGCTTCTACTGGATGGCCGCCTCGGCAAGCTCCGCGTCCAGATCCTGGCTTTCACGACGATGACGCTGCTGATCTGCTGCGCCGTCATAGCACTGACCATCTATACGATGACAATCGAGAAGGTCGCGCAGATAGCACTTCTGAAGCTGATCGGCGCCCGTGACCGGGTGATCATCGGCATGATTGCGCAGCAGGCGGGGTTGATCGGCTTTTGCAGCCTCGTTCTGGCCATAGCCATCTCGTTTACGATCTATCCGAGATTTCCGAGAACTGTGCTGATGACCGAATCCGATCTTGGCGTGTTGTCGTTCGTGCTGATGGCACTCAGCCTTGCGGCCAGCTGGTTTGCGATTCGTCGCGCGCTCGCGGTCCGTGCCCAGGAAGTGTTGGCCTGATGTCGAAGCGCCGCCTCGCCACGCTGGAGGTTCGGAACGCCAGCAAGGTCTACGAGAGCGGCGGCTCGCCGGTCACCGCGTTGGCGGCAGGTTCGCTGACCTTGAGCCCCGGCAGTGTTACCGGCATCGTCGGGCCCAGCGGCTCCGGCAAGACGACGCTGCTGATGATCGCCGGGCTGCTGGAGACACCGACAACGGGAGAGGTCCTGTTCGACGGCAAGGTGATTTCGCGTCCCGGTGCGAAGCTCAACGAGCTACGGGCCTTCAGGCGGACCCATCTTGGGTTTGTGTTCCAGAAAGCGAACCTGATCCCCTTTCTCACGGCCGCCGAAAACATTGCCATCGCGATGCAGGTCAATGATGTCGGTCGCCAGCAGGCGCAGGCGCGAGCCAGCCGGCTTCTCGCCGCGTTGGGCATCGAACATCGCGGCTCCAATTATCCTTCCCAACTTTCCGGCGGCGAACAGCAGCGCGTTTCAATCGCCAGGGCCTTGGCAAACGATCCCACCGTTATTCTAGCCGACGAACCTACCGCCGCACTGGATGGTACACGGGCGGAGATGGTGATGAAGGTTTTCAGGCATCTGGCGGACAGCCGCAATGTCGCGATCTGCGTTGTGACCCACGATACGCGCTGGAAAACTTA
Organism: Mesorhizobium sp. M0136; assembly: GCF_040322515.1. Classification (NCBI taxonomy): domain Bacteria; kingdom Pseudomonadati; phylum Pseudomonadota; class Alphaproteobacteria; order Hyphomicrobiales; family Phyllobacteriaceae; genus Mesorhizobium; species Mesorhizobium sp. M0136. The sequence continues at coordinate 28,901 of NZ_JAMYTP010000009.1, read as the reverse complement.
TTTCGATTCGATGCTCGAGCTCGAGGATGGGCGGGCACGAGAGCCGTCTCCCTTTGGCATGATGGCTGAACGGCATTGATCACCGCTCGACGCGGCCATGGCGGTGTTCCCGCTGAGAAGATGTTATGGCGATCCAACACGCGCCGCCTTCAATGTCATGGGCTGCACCGGCCGAAAGGACTGTCAAAGACTTACGAGTTGCTGGCCGAAGCGGCGGTGCTGAGGTTCACCACGCGACACGCACCGTGCGCTGCCTCGGCTTGATCGCGGTGGCGAGCAGCAGGCCGGCGATGATGAGGGCGGCGCCGGCGAGATCGTAGTCGTGCAAGCTTTCGCCGAGGAACAGATAAGCGAGAACGGCGACGAAGGCGGTCTGCAGATAGAGCAGCATGCTGGCGCGCCCGGCGCCAAGCGTCTCGACGCTACGGTTGTAGAGATAGTACATCAGGGCGCCGCCCGGGCCAGCAACATAGGCGAGGGCCAGCAGGCCGTTCGCATGCAGCGCCGAACGATCCCCGGAAAACAGTTCCCAGAGATAAAGGGGCAGTGCGGCCAGCGCGCCGGCTCCCAGCAGCAGGACCACCATCGGCAGAAGCTCGATAGCGAATTTGGCGCGACGCAGCAGCACGGTGTAGAGGCCCCAGCAAAAGGCGCTGCCGACGATCCACAACTCGCCGGGATTGAATTGCAGTTGCATCAGCGCGGCAAGGTCGCCGCGCGCCACGATCACCACCATCCCGGCCAGAGCGACCAGCGCTCCAAGCGCTTTCCAGACACCGAGGGGCTCGCCGAGCACGAAGCGGGCAAGCACCATGGTCATGATCGGCGACAGCGCCATGATGATGCCGGCGGTTGTCGCGTTGGTGTAGTTGAGGCCCGTGTAGATCATGCCCTGACACAAGGTCAGCCCGATGGCGCCGATGACCAGCACCTCGATCACCCGGGATTGGATCAGCTCGAGCATCGCCCCGTGATGACGATGGACGATAGGCAGCAGGATCGCGCAGGCAAGCGTCAGCCGCCAGAAGCAGAGTGCCCAAGGCGGCATCTCGGGGGCAACCCACTTGGCGGCGATATAGACGCCGGCCGACAGGAGCCAGCAGAGCGTCGCGAGAGAATAGGCGAGCGGGAGTGATGCGTCGGGTCTCGCCTTCGCTACACTTGGATGTGCTATCGGCAGCGATTGGATATCCGTCTCCTCCCACCGCGGACTTTAGCAGATTTGCAGCGCCTTGCTAAGCAGCGACAACAGCTGTTTCACCAGCCAGTGCAATCGGTGGGTCATTGTGGGTCCCGCCGTTCACGGTCTCGCTCCATTCCAACGCATGTTGGCCCATTGAGCAACTCGATACCGAAAAGCGCAAGCCGTATCGATTTCGCGCGATACGAATGTGAGATTCATATCGCGCGACAGATATTCGGGCGGTTGCCACAATCTCCTCGCGCCATATTTCTACCGAGAGCAGATCTGTCGCGAATTCCTGGTCCGCGGATCACGAGCGCCGCTGTTTCGAAGCAATTGGAAGAATAAGCCACTGACTTCCGTTTGCACAAAGAGCGCGACACAGATCCATGCGGAGGACGTCCGATGCATGCCGGCTTCCGAGGAAGCGTACTCGTGGCGGTATTGGGAGCCGTCATGGCGAGCTGCGTCGGTATTCCGGCGCAAAAAACCGGGCCGGCGCAAAAAACCGGGGCAATAACCGGCTATGGCCCCAACCCCACCTTACCGAAAGCAAGACCGACGCTGATCCCGACTGTTAACATCGCCGAGGCGAAAGGCTGGCAGAAAGGAGGTATGCCGACCCCGGCGAAGGGGCTGACAGTGAACGCCTTCGCCACCGGCCTCGACCATCCGCGCTGGCTGCATGTGCTTCCGAACGGCGACGTGCTGGTTGCTGAGACCAATGCCCCTGCCAAGCATGACGAAGGCTTTAGTCTCAGAAAGGTCTTCATGGACCTGGCTATGAAGCGGGCCGGCGCCGCGACCAAAAGTGCTAACCGCATCACGTTCCTGCGCGACACAGATGGCGATGGCATTGCGGATGTGCGCACGACGTTCGCGGGAGGCCTCAATTCGCCGTTCGGCATGACGCTGTCCAAAGGCAAGCTCTTTGTCGCGAATACCGACGCACTCGTCGCATTCCCCTACTCCAATGGCCAGACCCGAGTCAGCGCGTCGCCGGAAAAGATCATCGACTTGCCGGCCGGGGACCTCAACCATCATTGGACCAAGGACGTGATCGCAACTCCGGATGGACGCAAGCTCTATGTCACCGTTGGTTCCAACAGCAACGTTGGAGAAAACGGCATAGCCGCGGAGAAGAACCGCGCCGCCGTTCTTGAAGTGGATCGGTCTACCCGCCGCACTCGGGTCTTCGCCTCGGGCCTGCGCAACCCAAACGGGCTCTCCTGGAATCCTGAAACTGGCGAGCTTTGGGTCGCCGTGAACGAGCGTGACGAAATCGGCGACGACCTTGTGCCGGATTACATGACCTCGGTTCGTGACGGCGCTTTCTACGGATGGCCCTACAGCTACTACGGACAGAACGTCGACGAACGCGTCAAGCCGCAGCGCCCCGATCTCGTGGCGACGGCGATCAAGCCCGATTACGCCCTGGGCTCTCATACCGCCTCGCTGGGACTGACCTTCTCCAAAGGCGCCCGGCTCGGTCCGGCCTACGGCAACGGCGCCTTCGTCGGCCAGCACGGCTCGTGGAATAGAAGCGTGCATAGCGGCTACAAGGTGATCTTCGTGCCGTTCCGTGGTGGCAAACCGAGCGGCCCTCCGAAAGATGTGCTCACTGGCTTCATCGGGCGTAATGGCGAGGCGATGGGCCGTCCGGTCGGTGTAGCTATCGATCAGACTGGCGCACTGCTCGTCGCCGACGACGTCGGTAATGTCATCTGGCGGGTCCGCCGGGCGAATGGCCGTTGAGCGCAGGTGCCTTTCTGATTCCGACCTCAGCCTTCGGCTACAGCGCCACGCCCGATATGACTTCATTCGGCTGCGACTTCGATGCAAATGCCAGGTGACGACACCGCGCCTGCCGCATGTCGGCCGCTACGGCGAGGTCTATTTTGCGCATGGCTATTCGGGCCAGGGGTGATCCTGTCGACGCTGCCGTTCCCCGGCGGCACGGCGCTGAGCGGCCCGCTCCACGTGCTCGGCATGCTTTGGTACGCACTGCGCGACCGCATCAAACATTGAGCGCAGGCAGTGGCAACTTCTGTCCCGCAGGATCAAGCCTGCGTAGACGTGCCTGCTTTTCCGCAGCTAATAGATAGATATGATTGCAGGATTAACCATTTCATAGCCCAGGCGCGGCTCCGATTTGTCTTTCGAAATCCCGCTGGAGACAGTTCCGGTTGAACTGCGATCCAGCTTTGTTTCCCTGGTTTTCTTGATCGTGCTGCGCGACAGGTCGGCGCAGGCCGACGCTGTGTTGACCACCCTCTTTTTCTCGTGCGCAACGGCGGCGGTGGATACGGCAATCACCATTGCCGCACAAATAATCACCAATCTCATTGATTTCCCCCTTAGAGCACCGAAAACGTGTGGTCGACTGCCTTGAAACGCAGGCGAAGACGTTACTCGCGCCTGGCTGATCCATACGGCTTCCGACTGCCCAAGAATGTGACTACATTAGCTGCAGCGCAAGTAACCATTTCGGACTAGGCAACGGGTTCACCCTTCGGCGGAAAGCGGCTGAGCTGCCGGCGAAAAAGCAGGCGGTTTAGCCGTTTCCGCCGCCGGGCGCCTTCTGAGAGCGATGCAGTCGATCGCGACTGAATGCGGCTATGCGGGAGGCTGGCAGAATAGAGCGACCGCTCTGCTTCGAGCACAACACTCGCCGGCCATAGGCTCGGAATCACCAAAGTCGACGACGGGATTTGGCTCGTCTCCGTCATGGACATACGTGCTCAAGGCTAACTCGGCGCAGCTTCGTTGCGGCACCGGCGGGCGCGTACAGCGGAGTGCTGGAGTGGCAGCTATTCACCTCCCGCCAGTCCGCTTCCGGCGGACTGCAGCAACGCGGCATTTTCCACTTTGAGGCGAAGTAATTCTCAACTATGGTTGAGCTAGGCTTTTGGCATGGGGGATATTGCCGATGGTTTTGTCACGCAGGGGTGTCGTGCTCGGCGGCCTGGCGCTGGTCGCGGTGGGTGCAACCAGCAATATTGCTCAAGCCGCGGCGGCAAAATCCTTTTTCGCGGGTACCGCCAGCGACAACAATTTTGTCTATCGCAAGACCAACTTCGCCAAGATCGACAAGAGATGGCATCGCCAGATCGTCAAGTATTTCAGCAGCGAGCCGGTCGGCACCGTCGTGGTCGATACCCGCCACCATTTCCTCTACGTCATCATGGAAAACAAGACCGCCATCCGCTACGGCGTCGGCGTCGGCAAGGACGGCTTCAAATGGTACGGCCGCGCGACGATCGACCGCCGCGCGCTGTGGCCAGATTGGGTCCCGCCCCCCGAAATGCGTAAGCGCAGGCCGGAACTACCGCCCATGATCGCAGGCGGCGCGTCCAACAATCCGCTCGGGCCGCGCGCGCTCTATCTGCACCGCGACGGCGCTGACACCGGCTACCGCCTGCATGGCACGCTGGAGCCATGGAGCATCGGCACCGACGCTTCCAGCGGCTGCATCCGCATGTTCCCGGAAGACATCATCGACCTCTACCAGCGGTGCCCGATCGGCACCGCGGTGCAGGTCCTGCCGCACATCGCCGACCAGGCGCCCGCTTCCACCACTGTCGAATGATTGGCGCCTCATGAACCGTATGATTGAAAACACGCGCCGGCTGCTCGCTGCCGGCCTGCTGATGCTGGTCGCATCCTGCTCGACCAGCAACACGCTCGCCCCTTCCACGCCTGACATCACCAACACCGAGGTTGCCGGCTTCCAGAACGTGCAGCCGGGCAGCGAGGAGGATTTTATCCTCAATGTCGGCCGCCGCACCTATTTCACGCAAGGTTCGGCCGCGCTCGATTCTGTCGCCAAGGCCACCCTCGACACCCAGATCGCCTGGTTAGCAAAGCATCCGCGCTGGCTGCTCAAGCTGCAGGGTTTCGCCGACGATCCCGGCGCAAGTGAAATGGCGCTGTCGCAGCAGCGCGCTGATGCGGTGATGGACTACCTCGCCGCCGGCGGCATAGACCGCAACCGCATGTGGGCCAAGGGCTACGGCAAGGACAGGCTCGTCCGTGACTGCCCCGACACCGCCTGCAGGTCGCAGAACCGCCGCGTTGTGTCCAATTTGCGCGATGAGAGGGACGAGTCGTAGAGGCTGCCGTTTTTCTTGTGACCCGAAGCAGAGTCTCACACGCGACGGCGGCATGGCTGCTTTGCGCCTAGGGCAGTCATACAGAAACTCAATGCCGACACTTTGGAGCGGACATTGAAGGGAGCGCCCCGTGTGCGGCGATAACGCTGTTGCGGATCGCTGGGATACGCCCGCAGCCTCGGTGGCAAGCATAACGAAAGGAACCAAGCTGCCAGGGCCAGTTTCGAAGCCGGTTCCTGAAAAGGTCAATCCATGTCGCGCGCGTGTCGCGTGGATTTGCCGAGTGTCGCAGGAAATCCTTGCAAATCACCGGTAGCTGCTTGCAACATGGCGCGAAACACAATCGGCCAGCTTTAAGGGCTAGCCGATTGTCAAGTTTACTTGAGAAATTCTTGGTAGTGGGAGACCGCTACATCGCGACACCCACTATTGAGGGGCGCTTTTTTGCTATCGTTGCAAGCGGCCTGACAGCAAATCGAGATCGAGCAACCACGAACTCGACGATGATGGATGGGACGAACTGCGCCGAAAAAGCTGACAAATTCGGATACTTAACGTAAAGCCTTGGGTCATGCGGTACCGAATGCAGTACCGTTCGGGCGATCAACCAACGATTGGCGAAATTTTGAACGGGCTACCATTACCGATGGCCTAAACACCATCTTCGTCCTTCGTTGCCGCAAGAAAGGTTCCCCAACCGCCGGATCAATCCGATCAGCCTGTGCCAACGCGCAACGGCTCCAATACTCAAACGTTTCGGGCGGGACTGAAGAGGTTGATGACTGCCGCACCCGGAGCAGTTCGACGTATTTCCTTATTTCGCTTGGCCTGCTGAAATGCAGCCGCGTTTTTAGAAGGAACGACCGTCTGGCAGGACGACGCAAGCACTTGATGGCAAGGCCGTCGAGCGGATGGAGAAAGTCAGCGACGAACAATACCGCCGCTGAACCTTACCGGGCCGCAGCGTCTCGCACTTGGCGAAGTCTTGCGCTGCCGAGTCCTGCAATAGTGACAGGCACGCTGCCAACTCACCCCAGCCAATACCTCGGCCCCGGCCCCTTGCGTCCTGCCATATCGGCAGGGTTCGCAAGGCTACACCGGTCGATCGACAGACAGCCGCAACCGATGCACTCGGTAAGCCCGGACCTCAGGCGCTGCAACTCGGCGATGCGCTGGTCGATGCGCTTGGTCCACTGGCCCGACAACCGCGACCAATCCCGACGCGACGGCACGCGATCGGCTGGCAACTTGGCGAGCTCGGCGCCGATCTCCTCAAGCGTCAGCCCAATTCGCTGCGCGAAGACGATGAAGGCGATCCGGCGCAGCACGGATCGCGGATAGCGTCTGTGTCCCGAGCCGGCCCGCTCGGACGCGATCAGCCCGCGCTCCTCGTAGAAGCGCAGGGCCGATGAGGCGACGCCGCTGCGCCGCGACACGTCGGTGATGGTCAGCATGGAATCCATGCATGAACGAAAGCACGATTCCCGCTTGACTTCAAGTTAACTTGAACTTGTAGCAACAGGCATACGGATTAAAGGAGCACTGGCAATGCAGACGAATATCGAACTTCAGGGACTTCGCGTGGCGGTCACGGGCGGCACCTCCGGGCTCGGAATGGCGCTTGTGCGGCAGCTGACCGCGCAGGGTGCGTGCGTGGCCTTCGTCGCTCGCACCGCCGCGAATGTCGAACGCATCGCTGACGAGACGGGCGCGCACGGCATTGTCGGCGACGTCGGCAAGAAGGAGGACACCTACTCGATCGCACTACAGGTCACTGCCAGCCTCGGCGGGCTCGACGTCCTGATCAACAATGCCTCGAGCCTCGGCCCTGTCCCTCTGGCGCTCCTCGCCGATACTGAGTGCGAGGAGCTGGAAGTGGCGCTCGCGGTCAACTTGGTCGGCGCGTTCCGGCTGACGAAGGCCCTGTTCGGTGCGCTTGCCGCGTCCGCACGCGAGGGCCGTGGCGCGATGGTGATCAACATCTCCAGCGACGCGGCGGTGAACGCCTATCCCGGCTGGGGCGCGTATGGGGCGAGCAAGGCCGCTCTTGCCCATCTGACGGCGATTTGGGAGGAGGAGGCGAAAGCCGACGGCATACGGCTCCTCGCACCCGACCCTGGCGACATGGACACCCCGCTGCACGCGCTAGCGCTTCCTGACGCCGATCCGTCTACATTGAAACGCCCCGAACTGGCTGCTGCCGAGATCATCGAAAAGATGATCGACGCGTTACAGGTCCGCGCTACGCTTCACGCCGGGGCATGCGCATGATTGCCGCCGATCGTTCCGATCGGCGCGCAGCCAGGCTGTTGGTCGTCGAGGCGGACGGCACGATACGCGACCTGCCGCGCGCTGGAATCGCAACGCTATTCGGGCCCGGCGATCAGGTCGTCGCCAATGACGCCGCGACTTTGCCTGCCAGCTTGCACGGCACGCATGTCCCAAGCGGTGAGGCGATCGAGATCCGCCTGGCGGGCTGGCTGTCACTTCCCGATCCAACCCGTTTCGTGGCGATTGCCTTCGGCTCGGGCGATCACCGCACGCGCACGGAAGACCGGCTGCCCCCACCTCCGCTGTCACCAGGCGATCGCCTCCGGCTCGGCTCGCTTGACGCCGTCGTCGAGCGCCTTCTCGACCATCCACGCCTTCTCGAGTTGCACTTCCCAGGCAACCGCGCAGCAGTGCTTGCAGGACTGGCGCAGCACGGCCGGCCGATCCAATACGCGCATGTTCCCGAGCCGTTGGCACTGTGGGATGTTTGGACGAAGATTGCCGCCGGGCCGGTCGCGTTCGAGGCGCCGTCGGCAGGCTTCGCGCTCGACTGGCGCACGCTCCAAGCCTGGCGTCGGCACGACGTTGGCTTTGCAACACTCACGCATGCTTCGGGCGTGTCTTCCACCGGCGATCCCGCGCTCGACTCGCGCCTTCCCTTCGACGAGCCATACCGCATCCCTGGGCGCACCGCGGCGCAGGTCGCGCGGGCGAAGCTGCGCGGCAGCCGCATCATTGCGATCGGCACGAGCGTAGTGCGCGCACTTGAGGCAGCCGCCAATCCCGGCGGCAATGTGCGTGCCGGAAATGGCATTGCGACAGGGTGCGTCGCGCGGGGCACGCGGCTTCGCGTGGTCGATGCGATTCTCACAGGCGTCCACCAGCCCGGCGAAAGCCATTTCGAGCTCCTGCGCGCCTTTGCCGACAATGCTCTGCTCGCTAAGGCCTCCGCAGCCTTCACCGCGTATCGATACCGCGCGCATGAATTCGGCGATTCCATGCTGCTCAATCGCCAACCGCTGCTTCTATCGCGCGAACAGAACCGTGCCGAGGTGCTCGAGACGAAGCCTCTACTCGAGGCGTGGCTATGATGTCGGCAGGTTCGGTGGCATTCCGGGCCGCACCGCGAACGTCAGCTTCGGAGAAGTGTAACAGACCGAAGGTTGATTGACGGTTCTCCCCAGGTCCACCCGGTTCCGAACCGGCACAACGCGCCAATTGCCGACCTTTCCGGCGAGTGTACCACTACCCACCGCCGCCCCGAGCATCCCCGACACCGAGCCGTCGGCATGACGTCGACCGATCGCTCCGCCGTGGCCTGGATCGACCAATCGCTGGCCCACGTCGCTGAAGCCATCGGCCGCATGGACGACGATCGGTTCCTGGCCGAGCACCAGTCCGCCCACGATGAACCGCGCTCGCTGTCTGTGGACATGGTTGCCGCGGTGCTTGAGTGGTGGCGCCGGTGGCCGGTGGGGCGCGACGAATGAAGCGCCGGCCCAGTTCAACCTGGGCGACGCCGTTCAAAGCTGGGGGGATCGATCTTCACCAAGCGGTCTGCGGCCTCGACCGCAGCTCGTATCCTGCTGCGCAGCGCGAGATTCTTGGCCAGCATTTCTTCAGTGCGTTGAAGCGCGAGCTCGGTCCGATGGATGCGCTGCCTGGCAATGGCAACTTCTGATGTCAAAATATCGGCCGCTATCCCGTGGCCGTGGGGTTCCATAGTGTCAGTTTCTAATACATGGGGGGCGATATCGTTCCCTGATACCGGGCGAACGGGGCGCCGCCGTTCCTCTATCCGTGATGAGCGCTGCCAATATGGTCCGGCCGTCTTTGCGGCCCCGACAAAGGCGCGATGAGCCGAATGATCAACGCGCTCCCTGTCAAAACAGCGCCAGAAACAGGGCGCCCCCTCGATCCGTCCTGATGCGGCCCGATGAACTGCGGGATATCAAATCAGCGGCCGACTATGGCCGCGATGACAGGACCATTCGTCGTTGAGCAAAGCGATATGGGATCGGGCGCCAGAGTGGACGAGGTGCGCCCCATCAAAATTAGCCTGCCAGCCTTGGAAATGGTTGCATGGCGAATGGGAGGCGCTGGAGAGGCTGCGCGCCGGCGACAGATCAAATCGATGCTGCGGCCGCGCTCGAGTTTCAAACGGGCAACCGGCGTTGGAGACGGTCGCCCGGCCGCTTCACGTAACGGCGCAGCGGGCGAACGCCGCCGCGTCAACCCAGGGGTAGCACATCGCCGTTCCGATCAAGTTCCTCCGCGACGATACGTCGGCCCGGTTCCTCGACAAGCGCATATCCTCGTCGGGCGCCTCCATAGATTCGTTGAACCAACGACTGGAAAGGATCGGTGTTTCGCGTTCCGTCAGAGTCGCAAGAGCGTGGGGTGAACGGTACTACATCCACACGGCCAGACGCCATTCCAACCGCTGATCCGTCTCGACCGCTTTCGGCCGCCTCGGCCGTTTCGCTAGGTCGCTTCGCCCGGCTTATGGAAGTTCGATCTCGCCGTCCACCACGTGGTTGAGGCCGGTGCCTTCCGCCGTCAGCGTCATGCGGACCTTCAGTTTCTTGCCGCCGATTTGCCCTTCGCGCACCGTCTCCTCGATCTTGCGCTGGGAGGTGACGCCGACTTCCTTCAGGAACTTGCGGATCGACATGTTGACGGCGTCTTCGCTCATGGCGGAACTCCTCTGTATCCGGAAGGGATTGTAAGGGAAGGCAAGGGATCAAGGAAGCAGGACGGTGACGCACGGTTTTATCGAAATAGACCTGGAGCCGGGAGGAGACGTCGGGTCCTTAAACTTGATCGACCCCTGGCAGGAGGAGTGGAACCGATCGACGTCTTGCGCAGAAGGAGCACTATGACGGCCATCTCGGCCTTGCTCTGGCACAACGTGAGCCAGGCCAAGCGCTGTCTCGCCGGAAATTCTTAAGGTGTCGATGACCGGCGCGGCGATTGCCGGTGCAGGTGGGCTTGCTTCCTGCATGACAGGTCAGCCTGCGGCGCGGCGCCGAAACAACCCCAAAGCCTGTGGCGCTTTATTAGGATGTTCCAAACAAACGTCGCCGCTGGGCCGGGTGCTCCCATTTCCTGAAGCCGAATGCATCCGAGATTGTCGCAGGTGAAATCAGCCCCGATGGTTGGTGCCGCTTTTACAAAGCACGGCCTGCCTGATCGGCAGAGCCCAGCGGAGACTTTCGTTGTCTGCTGCGCTGGCGGGTGATGGTCTGCAGGCCTCGCGTCGAGGATGTCGGGTCACATTAGGCATTCGACAAGTCCGGAGTCAGAGCCGAAGTGATCGATCACCTTTCCAACATTTGCCTTCCCGATTGATCCCTCCCGGTGGGTCAAGCAACCCAAATATCAGCGTTCCTCTGGCGGCTTGACGTTCTGGAACTGCATCAGCAGCAGCAGATCATAAATGATTTTGAGTGTGCCGCAGATCAGGAGGGGCCATGCCCGGAACGAGGCAGCGAACAGAGCGCCCGCCAGGGCGGGACTGGCTGCGGCAGCCAAACTGCGAGGTACCGATGTGAAGCTCGCGGCTGCTGCCCGCTCCGCCTCCGTGACGACCGCCATGACGTAAGATGAGCGCGTCGGGACGTCCATCTGCGAAAGCGCGGCACGGATCAGCAGCAGGGCGAGCGCCAGAGGGAGCGTCGGCGCAAGCGCCGCCAGCATCAGGGCGATGCTGGACGGAATGTGTGTGAACACCATCGTGTTGATGAGTCCGATGTGCCGCGACAGCCAGGCGGCAACGGGGAATGAGAACGCCGAAAGGACGCCGGACCAGAAGAAGAAAAAGCCCGCTTCCGAAAGCGACAGGTCGAATTTTTCGAAAAGCCACAGGGCAAGCAACGACTGGACGAGGAAGCCGCCTGCAAAGGCATCAAGGCTAAAAAGGGCCGCAAGCCTGAAAACGATATTCCGCGAGGGGCCAAGCGCGGACGTGCTGCCGGAGTCCGACGTTGGACGGCGCTGCGGGATCTGCGCGTAAAGGAGACCGCCGAGCAGGCCCAGCAACGCATAGAGCACGAACATCGCCTTGATGCCGGTGAGTTGATCGAGGCCGGCTGGAGCCAGAAGATCAGGTGTCGCCGAAGCGAGCGCGCCAACCGCGGCTGCGAGCGCACCCACAAGGCTGTAGCGCGCGAACATCTTGGTCCGCGCGGCGTCGGTGACTTCGCGTGTTAGCACGGCATGCTCTAAGGGCACGAATACGCTGACGCTGCCGGCCGACGGGTTGATGGTGCCTGCGAAGGCGATCACCAAAAGCAGCGCGTAGTCGTGGACGACAGCAAAGGCCACACCCGTGGCGACCATCAGACTGGCGGCGGCAAGCAGGAGTTGGCGGTGATCGTGTCGGGCACCAAGGAGTCCGACGGCGATGGTCAAGAGCGCTGAACCGAGCAGCGATGCGGTTGCAATGATGCCGACCTGCAGAGTCGCGAAGCCTAATGCGAGGAGATAGACCGGCAACAGAACGGCCACGAAGCCGTCGCCCATGTCCCGCAGGGCTCGGGCCGCAAAAAGAAAAGTCGCCGGGCGGATCTGCTGCACTGATCTAGCCTGACCTCATCACCTGCATTGGCGTCACCGGCTTTGGCAGCGTCGCTCGACAGGGCCGGAAGGATCATGACGGAGTCGCATTAGACATTCCAGCGAGGCGAATATCGGATTCAATCCTCGGGCTACCGCCCAACAATGCTGAATCATATCGTGTCAACGGCTTGCAACGACCGAAGACGCAACTGGCGCATATTGCACTTGGCTGTCAAGGTCGGGAAGAAGGGTCGGATCGCGAAGTTCCCCGCCGCATTGAACGTCCCAAGATGGCGCATAGTGCCGTTTCGGAACCGGGTGGACCGGGGGCAGGATCGCCAATCAACCTGAGATCATGTTGCAACCAAGTTCGAATGTCGCGTTGCTGGCAAGTAGAAATGTCGCATTGGGACGTTTCAGGGGTAGGCGCCAAGTCAGGATTGCGGGGTGACGTGCATCCTGGCTTCGCCGTGAGCGCCCGATCGGGGGCGATCAAGTATGGCACTTCGGCTTTACTAGCTTTGAGAGCGGCCACTTGCGCGCGAGCTTCGTTGGCCGGTGTCGGTTGCGGGTGATCCGATATTCGTCCAGCATCGCGACGACATCTGCAATGCGAAGCTTGGCGAAGAGTTTGACAACGCAGATCAGCGCAAGATGTCCGACAGGCTCTCGGGCTTCTTCTCGCCAAGCGAGAGATCAAGGCCGGACAGAAGTTCGACGAGATGGCTTCGCATCAGGTCGGACGCGTTTTGTGCGTCGTGCTTTTCGATGGCATCGACGAGGGCGTGATGGGCGTGGCTTTCGCAGGTGGTGTCGCGGCGGCGCCAGTAGAGCGCGATGATCAGCGACGACCGCGACAGCAGGTCTTTGACGAAACCGGTCAGGATAGAATGGCCGGCGATTTCGGCGATGCCGACATGGAATTTTGCCGACAGCATGATGGCGTCGCTGTCGCGGCCGGCATGCAGGGCCTCGTGCTCTTTTTCGAGATGAAGCCGCAGTTGCGCGATCTCGGCCGGCTTTGCCACTTCGGCGGCAAGCGCCGCGACCTTGGGCTCGATCAGCGCCCGCGCCTCGAACACCTCGCGCGCTTCCTGCTTGGTCGGCTGGGCGACGAACGCGCCGCGGTTCGGCTCGAGCCGAGCCAAGCGGTCATGCGACAGCGCCTGCAGCGCCGCGCGTATCACCGCGCGGCTCACCGAATAGATCGAGGCGAGTTCGTCCTCGGGTAGTTTTGTGCCCGGTGCGAGGCGGTGGCTGACGATGGCGTCGCGCAGGCCGGCATAGACCGGAAACCAGCGCATCGTCGGCTTGTCGCCATCCCGTGGCTTTGGCCCAAGCAGGTCCATCGTCTCATTGTCCCGGCGGCCGGATCGCATAGCGGCACGAACACCGCGTTTCCGGCCGCACATCGAACATCCTGTGTGGGAATGTCAACAATTTTGCACGCATCAGGATACACGGCCGGAGGGCGAAAAGGGCGCAAAGATTCCGGCGAAGGATTTTTCGAGTGGAACCTGGTAGCCGCCGCGCTTTGAGGTCGACAGGCCAAGGCCGACGAGGCTCTCGCAGAGTTTTACTGCGCAGGCGACGCCGTCGAGCACGGGAAGGCTATGTTCGCGGCTGAGCGCGGCGGCGAGGTCGGCCATGCCGGCGCATCCCAGCACAATCGCTTCGGCCCGGTCGTCGCGGATGGCGCGCTCGATCTCCTCCGAAATTCGATGGCGGGCGTTGGAGCCGGGCACTTCGAGCTCCAGAACGGGAACGTCGCTTGCCCGCACCCTGGCGCAGCGGCTGGCGAGGCCGTAGCGAACCAGATTGTGCTCGATCGCCGGCACCGAACGCGACAGCGTCGTCACCACGCTGAATTTGCCGGCAATCAGGCTCGCCATGTGAAACGCCGCTTCGCCGATGCCGACCACCGGCATCTCGCGGACGCAGCGTACTGCGTCGAGGCCGGTGTCGTCGAAGCAGGCGATGACGCAGGCGCTCGCCGCCGGATGTCTCTGGATCTCGCCGATCATTCCCGGGATGGCGAAGACCTCGTCGAAATAGCCTTCGACGCTCGGCGGCCCGTCCTTCGGATTGACGGCGATGATCCTGGTGCCGGCCGTCGCCGCGCGGCGCGCCGCCTCGCCGATCTTTTCGGTCATGGACGCGGTGGTGTTCGGATTGACGACGAGTACGTCCATTTGCGCTTTCATATTTCGCCGCCGAGATAGAGTTTCTTGACCCGGTCGTCGCCAAGCAGCTCAGCCGAATGTCCGGCCAGCGCGATCTTTCCGGTCGTCAGTGCGTAGGCGCGCTGCGAGATGCGCAGCGCCATGCGCGAATTCTGCTCGACCAAGAGAACACTGACCTTTTCGTCGCGATTGATCGCCACGATGGAGCGGGCGATGTCCTGAACGAGCTTCGGCGCGACGCCGAGCGAGGGTTCATCGAGCAGCAGAAGCTTCGGTTTGGCCATCAGCGCCCGCCCGATCACCAGCATCTGCTGTTCGCCGCCGCTCATCGTACCCGCCGTCTGGGAATAGCGTTCCTTCAGGCGCGGGAAGCGCCCGAGCACCATGTCCAGCGTCCTTGCGATTTCGGCCTTGTCGATGCGGGTGAAGGCGCCCATCATCAGATTGTCGCGCACCGTCATGTAGGAAAAGACGCGCCGACCCTCCGGCACCATGGCGATGCCCATCCTGACCAGCTCGTCAGGGCGCGTTCCGTCGATGCGGTGGCCCTGGAAATGAATCTCGCCGCTGCGGACCTTCTTCAGGCCAGTGATGGCGCGCAGGATCGAAGATTTGCCCGCGCCGTTCGCGCCGATTAGCGCGACGGTCTCGCCCTCGTTGACGTTGAGCGATACACCCTTCAGTGCATAGACATGGTCGTAGTAGAGTTCGACGTCGGAGACTTTCAGCAGTTCGCTCATGGCTAAAATCCGATCGTCTCATCTTCGGCGCCGAGGTAGGCCTCGATGACCTTTTCGTTCTCCTGGATTTCCTTCGGCGTTCCCTCGGCGATTTTCACACCGAAGTTCAGGACGACGATTCGGTCGGAAATGTTCATGACGGCGGGCATATCGTGCTCGACCAGCAGGACAGTCACGCCGCGCTTCCGCACGCCGCGCACCATCTCCACCGTGCGCACGGTTTCGTCATGGTTCATGCCAGCGAAGGGCTCGTCGAGCAGAAGGACGGTCGGGTTCGTGGCGAGCCCGATGGCAATCCCGAGCGCGCGCAGATGGCCGTGCGGCAGCGTGCTGGCGATCTCATGCCGTTGCGCGCCGAGACCGAGGAAGTCGATGATCTCGTCGGCCGAGCGGCCGAATTCATCTTCGTCGCGCCGTGCGGTATTCGTGCCGAGATAGAAGCCGGCAAGGCTGGCATTGGAACGCAGGTGATGCGCGATTATGACATTGTCGCGCACCGTCATGCCCTTGAAGATCGTCGTCTCCTGGAACGTGCGCACGACGCCCTTCCGGGCGACGATATGCGGCGCCAGGCCTGAAATCCGCTCTCCCCGGAACAGCACTTCGCCCGAGGTCGGATTGAGAAAAGAGGAAATCAGCTTGAACAGCGTCGATTTGCCGGCGCCGTTGGGGCCGATGACGGAAAGGATCTCGCGTTCGCGGACCGCGAAGGAAACATTGTTGACCGCGACCAGCCCGCCGAAGCGTTTGGTCACTGCCTTGATCTGGAGAAGGTCAGTCATGGTCCTAGCCCTGCTTCTTGCCGAACAGCCGGAGGCTGAGCAGGCCGTTGGGAAGGAACAGCATCAGCGCGATCAGCACCGACGAGAAGATCAGCAACTGGAACTCGCCGGTCTCGAACAGGAAATCCCAGCCGAAATAGAGCACGAAGGTGCCGATCATCGGCCCGAAGACGTAGCTGAGCCCGCCGAGGAAGCAGTTCAGCATGAAGTTCACCGAGTCGGTGACGGTGAAGCTGGACGGATAGATCGACTGAGAGATGGCGACGAACATCGCGCCGCCGAGACCGCCGAGGAACGAGGAGATGGCGTAGGCGATGACGCGCAGATAGGCGATATTGACGCCGATCGAGGAGGCCAGTTCCTCGTTCTGCTGCAACGACTGGCAGAGTTTGCCGATGCGCGAATGGACTAGGCGGTAGAGCGCTGCAAAGCACAGCACCATCAGCACAACCGACACCAGATAGAAGGCGGGACGCGGATTGGCGAGCGTCGCGAAATCCGGAAGGATGGTCAGCCCGAATATCGAGATGCCGCCGGGGAGCGGAATGCTGACCATGCCCTTGGCTCCGTTGGTGATCGGCAGTGCCAGTGCGAGCAGCCGCGCCACTTCGGTCAAAACCAGCGTGACCATGGCGAAATAGACGCCGCGAAGCCTGAGGATGGGCAGCCCGATCAGCACGCTTGCAGCGGCGCAGAATAGCCCAGCCAGCGGCAGTGTCAGCCAGAACGACACACCATACTGGACGACAAGGATGGCCGAAATATAGCCGCCCATAAGCGCGAAGGCACCCTGGCCGATATTGATGCGGCCGATGTAGAAAGTCACCCACACCCCGGCGCTGGCGATGCTGAGCAGCGCGACCGAAGTCAGCGTGTAGTAGAGGTCGAGCCGACCCGTCGCCTCGATCAGCCAGGGCACGCCGATGAGTACGACCAGCAGGAAGACAGCGACGCCGAGGATGTTGCGTGTACGCTTCATGTCGATCACCCCCACGGCTTGCCCATGAGCCCGTTCGGGCGGATGCTCAGGAACACCATCAGCGCGGCGAAGATGACGAGATAAGTGACGTCGCCATATTGGCGTAGCACCGTCAGGCCGACCGATTCCATCATGCCGAGGATGAAGCCGCCGGCGATCGCTCCGCTGACCACGCCGGCGCCGCCGATCATCACCATCAAGAACGCCTTGATCGAGATCGGCCCGCCGATGCCCGAATTGACGCCGGTGATGGCGACCAGCAGCCCGCCGACTATGCCGGCAAGCATGGCGCCGAGCGCAAAGCCGATCATCGAATAGCGGTCGACCTCGACGCCCATAAGCTGTGCCGCGACCCGGTCCTGCGCCAGCGCCCGCATGGCGCGTCCCGGCTTGCTGTACTGCATGAAAAGCACGAAGGAGGCGATGAACAGTATGGCGAGTGCGCCGACCAGCAGCCGGTCGTAAGGCATTATGAGGCTGTCGGAGACGAAGACGCCGTTGACGATCTTCGGCACGCCGCGCTGCTTTTCGCCGAACAGGAGGAGGATCACGGCGTCGAGGAAGAATGCGACCGCCGCCGCGAGAAGCATCGTACTTTCCTCCCGCACGCTTCGCCTAATCACCGTTCTGAAAAGGAATTTCTCGACCAGCGCTCCAATGACCAGCAGCGTGATCCCGGACGCGACGAGCGCGACGACGAAAGGCATGCCGAGCTGGCCATAGACGGTGTAGGTGATGAAGCCACCGAGAACGTACATCTGCCCATGGGCAAAGTTTAGCACGTTCATCAGAGCGAAGATCAGGGTCAGACCGAGCGCGATCAAGGCGTATTGCGCACCAAGATAAAGCCCGTTGGCGATGACTTGTTCCATCAGGATGGTTCCCGGCCATTCAGAGGCTCAAGGCGAATGCACGAGCCTCTGCGGCAATCCGCTTCAGTGCAATTGCGTCAATCGACTTGAGCGACGAAGAGCGTCTCGAACTTGCCGTCGCGGTATTCCGTGACCACCATCGGGACCGAAAGCTGGCGCTTCTGGCCAAACGACGTCATTCCGACATAGGTCAGCTTGGCATCGCCCTTCAGATAGGGATTGGGCGCCGAGAAAGTGTCGATCGTCTTCTTGAACTCCTCGACATTGTCGATCGCGGCCGGATTCGCCTTCAGCGTCTCGATGATGTATTCGAGCGCGTAGACCTTGGTGTTGGACTCGTCATTGTATTCGCCGAACATTTTCGTATAGCGGTCGACGAACTCCTTCATCATGTCGGACGCGATTTCGGGCGTCGATGCGCCGCCGACTGAGATGAAGCCGTTGGCCAACTCGCCCGCGCCCTCTTCCAGCACCTTGGCATCCTGCGCCGTTTCGGTGGAGATCAGACCTTCGTAGCCGAGCTCGCGCGCGGCGCGGATCAGCAGCGGAGCATTGCCGGGCGCGACACCCGAAAGCACCAGCAGGTCCGGTTTTTGCAAAACGATCGGCGTCAGTACCGGCGTGAAGTCGCGGGTATCGTTTTGGTAGACGTCCGTGGCAGCCACAACCTCAAGCCCGAGCGCCTTTGCCGCGGCAACACCGCCATCTCGCTGGCTCAGCGGATCGGATTCGTTGGCGGCGACAAAGGCAACTTTTTTCACGCCCCTGTTTTCCATGAGATATTTGTAGATCGCCGGAGCTGACTGGTAGTTGGCGATCATGCCGAGCACGGCGTTGGACGCCGGCGGGGTGTAGAGTTCCTTCGGGAATGCGTAGGGAAAATAGATGATGCCCTTGGATTCAGCCACAGGACGCACCGCCGCCGCGCCGTCGTCGACATTCGGACCGACGACATAGTGGATGCCCTCCTGGGCCATCTTCTCCATGCCGGCGATCGCCCGCTTCGGGTCCTTCTGATCGTCAAAGGTGACGATTTTGATGTCATAGGTCTCGTCACCAATCTTCACACCTCCGGTTTCGTTGATCCAGGCGGCGCGCGTCTGCATCGAGCGGACGTTGGATGTGCCCCACGCAGCGGCCGCGCCACTCGTCACGCCGACAAAGCCGATCTTGAGTTCCTTGTTGGCGGCTTGCACTGTGATTGTGCCGCCGGCCATGATTGCCAGCGCAGAGACGGCGCCGAGTGCGGCGAATGTGATTATTGAACGTCTGTTGATCATTGTTCTTTCCCCTTTGGAGGCCGCGCATTGTTGCGACAGAACTCGACCGATACGCGGACTTTTGTGAGTCAAGGCTCAAATCAATTATCTGTCAACAAAACTTTTACAGATTGTTGACAATCTTATGCGGTCGTAGATGAAGGACGTAGGACCGAAACGGCTTCGTGTCGGCGAGGGTGCGGCATCCACAAAATAGGATTATATTCCGCCGTCAAGGCACATAGACTTCGTCCCGCCCTCAGCGCATGCTCGTATCGGGGAGCTGAAGGGCAACATGGACGCGATCAACGCACACCGACGAAAGGGCGGCTGTGTTGCCGGCACATTGTAAGCCGTTCCAACGTTAAAATTGTCGGCTTGCTTCCCGCCCCTCGCGACTGCGGGGTGGTCGTTTAATCGATTGACTCGCGTAATGCACCGGCAGTTAATCTCCCCGCCAGGGCAAAAAGAGGGGCTATGAAACTGGGAGCAAACGATGACTATCCAAAAAGAAGACTATCGAACCAACAGAGCCGACTACGCCACAGCTGCGATGCATAGCCGAGCGACCGCTGAGGGCGATCGTGACGATTTGGTGGCGAGGAAAAAGTCCCTGTGGGTAACAGATCGGCGATCTGCAAAATTGGCTGCAAACCCGTCAGAAAGCTCGCCAGAACCCAAGGCAAAAGCGCGCGGTAAGTGAATCGTGCCAGCCACTTTCTTACCGCCGCGTACTTCGTTCGCATGGTTCAAGTACATTAGATTTGTCTAATGTACTAACCGTCAGTCGAGCATTCCCGAACGCTCGCTGGTCAGGCCAAGCGGCCCCCTAACCCAAGCTGCTGGGCCGCCCCCTAAGGAAGTGCGTGTATCCCTGAGGCGGTCGTCGGTGACCCGCCTCCGTACCGCGGCCGGGATCGCAACCACGTCATCGACCCAACGCCCCGCATCGGTACCGCTCAAACGAATGGCAATTTTCTGTCCAGATGCGTTTAGTATCCATTCTCGGGAGACCCACGCGTGGTCGCGTGGGAGACAAGTGACTCCCCTTTAAAGGCATCGAGATGCTACGAGCGCTGAAA
This sequence comes from Mesorhizobium sp. M0136, assembly GCF_040322515.1. NCBI lineage: Bacteria > Pseudomonadati > Pseudomonadota > Alphaproteobacteria > Hyphomicrobiales > Phyllobacteriaceae > Mesorhizobium > Mesorhizobium sp. M0136. Next base: position 8,878 of record NZ_JAMYTP010000009.1, on the reverse strand, counting down.
AGTCAGTTCCTTAGACCTAAAGATCGGGCGATTTGCCAGCGGGTTGTCGACCAGATAACCGCCGACGCTAAATGGTACAGCACTTCGATAGACGGTCAGATTCTGGTCTCGACCACGCTGAATCTCTTTCAATCAGGGGTCGTAAACGAAACGAATTTGCTGGCACATGTTCGCGCGCGGCGCCACGACTTCACTAAACTGACAGCCTAGCTCCACCCGGGCGGAAACAGCGCGCTAAGCTGCAGCATACACGTTTCCGCAACGAGAAAAGGCGGCAGATCGAGGGTGCCAGCCCTGTTCTGGCTGAGTATCTTGTAGACACCAGCTTGACGCGCTTCAGAACAATGGTCTCGCCGTGCGGATGTTCGTCGAGGTCATCGATTCCGACCCCATGCTCAGCGATCCGGTCAAGAAGCCGGAGACCGGACCGGATGACCGTCGCCCTGGCAGCGCCTTCCACCGGCGCAGCGATCTGCTGTTCGATATAATCCATCTCTGGCTTCGCCATGAGGTTTGTGCCGAGAACGCGGTTGGAGCGCCTGGATCCTTGGCGACGTGATGGTGCATGAGGTCCGACAGAACGGCGTCAACGGTCAGGTCGAATGTTTCCTGATCCCGGTTCCGGCGCTTGTTCGTCCTGAGCCCGACATGGGCCTCGCAGTTCAGGAGCAGCCCGATCGCTTCCTGGACGATAGCCTTGGTGTTCTCCGATGCGGCGAACCGATAGGCATTGAAGGGACTGTCGCGCTCTTCCTCTCCGTCATCGAGTTCGGTCACGATAGGGGTAGTCTGATCCATCTGCAAAATTTCTGGTCTTCAAAATAGCCACCCCGCATACGCGGTCGCATGAACGGCGATAAGCAGGCAAGGTGTCGCGGGAGCGCTCCTCGCTACGCTGCCCTGTCCCGCTTTGCCAGCTTCGCCACGGTCGCCCGAGAGCAGCCCATTACGTCGACAATCTGATTCCAGCTTGCGCCCGTCTTCAGCATCGCCGAGATGGCGGCGTTCCGCTTCGCGTCCTCCTGCCGGCCCCGCATACGCCCGTCGGCCTCGGCCTTCTCGATCCCTTGGACCTGCCTCCTTCTTCGGTCGGTGTAGTCCTTGCGGGCAATGGCTGCGAGCATGTCCAGCATCATACTATTGATCGCCTCGGCCATGCGCCGGGAGAACTCGTCGCCTCCATCACTGACAGCCTGCCAGGATGTCGGCAGGTCCAGTGCCACGACGCGCACCTGCTTCGCCTTCAGGTCGGCTCTCAGCTTCTCCCAATCGGCCTCGTTCAACCGGGAAAGACGATCAACTTGCTCCACCAACAGCACGTCTTGGGGATGACAATCGCGCATGAGCCGATCCAGCTCAGGACGCTTCAAGGTTGCCCCACTCTCGTTCTCTTCATACCAGGCGGCCACCGCCAGACCGCGCTCTTTTGCGAATCGTTCAAGGTCTTCCCTTGCCCGTCCTGCGTCTTATTCCTTGGTTGATGCGCGGAGATAGGCCCTGATGAAAGACATGTTCGGAAACCCTCTTCAGTTCAGTTAAGATGGTTTCCGGTTCGGCTGGTACCGCTGGAGCATACCATACGAGACCGGGCGCCTCGGTGGGTCACTTGGTGAAGGAATAGGGCGTCAGGAACGGCTGACCGTACTGACCGGGCCAAGACCCCAAGAACTTGACGGAATAGCCTTTGAGGAACCCCGGTGTAATGGGGCGCGTCTCGAAGTTCAGCCATGTTTTGGGAGACGGACGCCATGACCGCGAACGATTGCCGAAACGTTGCCCAATACCCGGTCACCCCAAGCTCCATGCCTTTGACAAACCTGAAGCTGAACTGATCTCCCACATTCTTCCGGCCCTGCGACATGGTGTAATCCGCCCCGAGGATGTCCAGAAATGCTTGGGGCAGCCGGCCTTGAAATCGTTCATAGTTTGAATGCCATCGCGCAAACACGCCACCAGCCGGGCCGACAATCTCCCCAGTAACCCAGTGGTGAAGGGCAAACCCATGCGAGCGGCGAAGGTAGTTATTACGGAGGACATGATCGGCCCGTTCGCCGCCAGCACTCCTCCGCCCTTCAACGTAGCGGCCGTCCTCCTTCGGTCTGCCCAGTTCGGCGATTAGGCTGGGATAGTTTCGGTACACAGATTTGATCGACCGCTTGACGTCGTCATGCTGTTCAGCCGTCGTCGGGTTGGGCAGGAAGCGGCTTGCGAACGCCGCGACATCGTCCATCTCGCGTGTGCCTTCAGTGACATTGCTTGCAGGTAGTCACTTCCCCGCCCTTCGGTCGCCACTTTCCATCGAACAGCCCCCTTGGCGGTACGTGGTCGATGTCGACGCCGCGAGCCGATCCGGCACAATAGATGCAGAACGGCTGCTTGCTCCGTAACTTCTGGCTCAGACTCACCATGTTGGGGTCCAACTCTCCGACACAACATGTTATGGCCTCGCTGGCGGAAAGCGAAGGGCGCATGGGGGAGTCTCGCGCGAGCCAGTTATCCGATCCCCCGCTCAGAAATTTCTACCAAACATTCCGCCCCCTTCACACGAAATCGTATGTTGATTTTTTACCACTGTGGATCATCAATGATCGCTTGGGTTTAGCTTGAGGGGGCTCCCAGGATGGGCGATCAACCGAACTCTCCACCCGCCGCAGCTGCCACGAAGGACCTTGTTCAGAAAGTGATCCTGCAAGCCTCTCGCGGTGAAGTCTTATCCGTAAAGGAGACCATCGCAGAGATACGCCGAGACTCTCCGTATCTGCTGGTTACTGACGATGAGCTGGTCTACCTTATAGTCACTGCGGCCCCGGCCTTCGGACTGTCAGTCGCGTTCGACCTCCACGAATAGTCCTCCTGGCAGCCCATTGGTTCGACCTCAGGTGTACGTCGGGACGACCGATCCGGGGTTGTGGGACCAAAGGCGGATCGAGGCGCGCTCTATAGGGTCGAGAGGGCAGGGGGTCCTCGCGCGAGCCAGTAATCCGATCCCCTGCTGAGAAATTTCTACCAAACATTCCGCCCATCATTCAAAGGAACAAATCCGCTCGCGGTGCAGTTCGGTCCTTTTAAGCATGCAGGCCCGAACATGGCTGAAATCGATAAAGCCAAACAGAAGGTTATTGCCGAAGTTGTGCGGCGGTGGATCACTTCAGAGGTAATCCGCAATCACCTTCGCAACCTGCTAAATCTGCCTGTAGAACGGGAGCTGCCGGCTGAGCAAAAGCATTTGCTGCAGGAACTTGATAGGGCCGACAAAGAGTGACTGTATGGCACTCCATTGGTTCTCCCCTCCGGTCCCCGTCAAGACCGAGCGTCCCGGGACCCTTCGCAACGTCAACAACGCCGAGACAGCCGGCGAGGAGCTGCTGAAGTGGACGAAGCGTGGCCCTTGCTGGGACCTCGCGGTGAGCGTTTGCATGGCCGTGATATTCGACGAGATGGAAGCTGAGGAGGCCCGTAAGGCATTCCTGGCTGCCGCTAAGGAGGAGGGTAGGCTTTTTCCTGATTAGCAGGTCGCGTCGCTCTTCGCGCGAGCCAAATTCGATCACCGGCCCAGACATCTCTACCAAACATTCCCACCCCCTCTAATTATCCCTCAATGGCAATCCGGCAGCTTATCCTTAGTAATCTCAACCAAGGCCTTTACCGCCTCCGCCTTTGCAGCTTCGAGGTCCGGGAGATCGGTACCCACAACGTCAAGGAAGACTTTGCCAGTGTCGGTGAAGTCGAAGAAATAGCGCGGCATCCCTACAAACTCAGTAACGCGAGAATGGTTCACGCTTGCGTTGCGATTGGCTGTGCAGCGGGCCCTTGCCGCTCTAATGTGCGCAACGCTAACGAGCGTGACCTGACGTCCAATGATGTCCGCGACATTGGTTAAAAACGTACGCGCCAAGACTCATCGCCCCGATCGGCTTAGAGTTACTTCCGAAAGGAAGCGCTCTCATGCTGCCATTGCCCCACGCCGTCGATCCAAAAGTAGTTGCCGAGATCAACAATCTTCTAGACCAGTACGCCGGGGCGGTACCGGTGCCCGTTCACAAGCTCGCCGCTGTTGTCCGGCTGCGCCTCAGAAGCCATCTTTCCATTGCGACTATTGAGGCGCTGATCGTGGACGAAGCCGAGTGTCGCCACCTGCCCATGCTGTTCGAACTGCCGGCAACACATGCGGCTGTAGTTTCATCTGCTCTGGGCCGTGCGATTTGAAGTTTAGGCGCTCTGCCCGTCTGGCAACGAAAGCGGACCTCTGGCTCGCGAAGCGGTATGCCCACGGCCTTCGATGATGAGCGCAGAGCGGCCCCCTCATGGCAACCATTGGTTCTCCCCTCCGGTGTACGTCAAGACCGACCGACCTGGGGTCACCTACGGCTGCAACAATGTCGAGGGTGCCGCCGAGGAACTCATGAAGTGGACCGAGAGGGGACCGAAGTGGAATCTGGCGGTGCAAGCCTGCAGCGACGCCTTTGAGGGCCGGGTCTCGCCCAACGATGTCCGTAAAGCCTTCGAGGAAGCTGCCGAGGAGGAGGGGGTGCTACGCTAAATCTAGCTAGGTCTCCATTCCGCTTTCCACCGCGTCCCACGTCTGATTACTGGTCGTTCTCAAACATTGGGAGAGAATTTATGTCTGATTTCAAAGTTGGCGATGTCGTAGAGCTAAAGTCTGGCGGTCCTAACATGACGATCAACGAGGCGCAGAGTGCCGGCGGGTTTATGTGTCAATGGTTCAACAACGACGGCGGGGCGTACAAGCTTGAGACCGTCAGGATTAAAGGTGAAATGCTCAAAGCCGTGCCGAAGTAGTCGCCGCACCTTCCTGACAGGGGGTCCCACGTTGCCTTTGATTGTTACGAACGGAGCATTGCCTGATGGCGCTAATCTTGGAGAACGTTACCAAAGCCCAGAACCTCATGAGCAAGATCGGTCCACCCATCTGCCGATGTGGGCTTATTACGGCAGCAACTTCGCGGGCATGTGCCTAGAGTTCGATACTGCTGACCTCATGATCAGTGACTTCCATGCAGAGAAACTGCGCCCGGTGACCTAAGCGCGCAACGCTCTGCCATCGCTCACGCTCGCCGACATGGGGGCGCAGCATCTCGAAGAGGCGGTGATCGCTCGCATCACGCGCAAGCGCGGTGAATGGGCTCACGAGAAGGAATGGCGCTTCGTTACTGGCCAAGCCGGGCCTAAGCACTTTCTCGACGATGCGCTTCGTCGCGTGTTCCTGGGTCCCCGTGTCAAGCCTGAACACACCGCGCGGGTATGCGAGGTGATGGACCGGCGACCGGTGGAGGTGCTGCAGGGGGAAATCAGGGGTTTTGAATTAGCGTTTCGCAGCATTAAGCCAGCTAGGCCGCTGGGCGAATGCGAGCGGGTCGGCATCGGCAAGTTCGATCCCGTGGAGGACCTGTTCGCGGAAGCGGAACTGAAACAGTTTCTGACGGTGCCATTCGAGGCACTTCTTGAGGAATGCCGCCGAACCGCTTCGAGGCCGAACATGGAGGCAATGGCCGGGATTGATCTCGCTGGCAGCAACAGAAACGCCATCTACTTCTGGACGACCTATAAGCTCCGGAGCGGCCGTGAGGTCTTTCACAAGCGTTACTTCGACCGACGATTGCGCCTTGTCCTCGGGAAGGACTAAGTGGGGCCAGAAGACGGGATCGGGAGCATTGCCGTGGAAGGTTTGGACGAAGACACTCGGAAACGGCGGGAGACGCTGACCGCAGTTCAGTATGGCGGGATTTATCCCCCTCACGAAGCGTTCTACATCCAGTCGATCATCTACGCCGAGCCGGCTTTCGCCCTAATGGCCGAGCGTGGCACAGGACGCTATGTCGGGAGCGCCTTTATCACCTTGAACCGGGAGATGCGGGAACGCTTCACTTGCGGCCGAGGAGTATGAAACGTGCGGTGCCCCCCGCCGCAGCGACAGCCTTCGCTATTCCTTCTTGTCGACCAGCGCCCGTAAAGCCGAGACGTCATGCAGCAATAACCTGCTGCCGCGCTTTTCGATCAGGCCTCTCTTGGCGAGGTCGCTCATTTCGCGCGAGACCGCTTCCCTGTGCGTGCTCATCGTTGCCGCCAGCTCGGAATGCGTCGGTGCCGGGCTTATGGACACCTCGCCGTCCACGAGTGCGGCTTTCTCCGCCCGATGCAGGATCTCGACGATCAGCCGTTTTCGCACGACCAGAGTGCTGTATTCGAATACCCGCTCGGTCATGCGCCGGAGCTGGGCAGACAGATGCTCAAGCAGCACCCAGGCAAAAGTCGGGTGGGTCATCACGATATCCCGGAATGCTGTGCCGGACAGCCGTGCAGCGCGGGTTGCCTCCAGCGCGACTACGCTGGCAGAGCGTGCAATCCCGTCAATGCCTCCGAGCTCCCCGAAAATGTCACCCGGTTCGACATCGCGATACGCTATCTCCCTGCCGTCCGCTGAAACCAGTGTCACGCGAGCACGTCCTTCCAGCAGGAAGAAGACATCGCGACCAGTGTCGCCGTGGGAAATGATTAGCTCGTTGTGTCGATAGCTGCGCTCGTGCCACCGTTTGGTCAGCGCGGCGAGGTCGGCATCGCAAAGTCTTGAGATGAAGGCGAGAGAGCCTGTCACAACGGTCTCTTGTTCAATCAAGTGTACTTCACCTTACTGCCTATCCAAGGAAATTTGATGGCCGCAGGCCCCGCATTCCGGGATGCAAACTGGGAGCGGATTTCGCCAATGTTTTCCCCGGTGTGGGAATTCCCACAGCCGAGCCTGGTTCGACTGTCATATCCTTGTTGCAACGTCAGGCCGGCTCGTGTGCAAGCCGGCGAAGGGAAAGGGAACAGTCATGAAATTCTTGGCTCCCGTCACAAAACTTGCTGCGGGGTTTCGCAAATTCGTCGCGCCGCGCTACCGCCCGGAGCTTTATTACATGCGTGGCCCGGGGCCAGCCACCGCCCGCCGTATGGGCACGCCGCGGCAAAACCAATCCATCGACCACTACGCCTAATTTGCCTCGCGGACGGCTGACGCTCTCGCCCGGAGTGCCGTTCGCGCCGTTCCGTACCGGTCAATTCAGATCAATGAAGGGAGGATCTGATCATGGTTATAATTCATGCTGCCGCCATTGGTCCATTTCGCAGGTGGTTACGCCTCCGCGCCGAGCGAAAAGCTCTCTTGTCGGCAACGGACCAGTTGAGCCGTTTACCCGATGACGTCCTTGGCGACATCGGCATCTCACGTGACGAAATCATGTGCGATTTGCGAAGCCGCGCCATCCGTCATGCAGAGGCAGGCGCGGCCGGCACGACGATCGAGCGCACCAGGATCGCTTCGGCCTCGATCCCGAAACGGTTGGCCGCCGGCAGTGGCTACGCCTCGGCCGAGATCCCCTTTGGCTGGTCCACGAGCGCGCGATCGAGCCTTACATCGAGGCTTCGACAAGCAGCGGCGCGCGGACGGGACCTTCGAACGGCACTACACCTGCGACCCCAAGGACTGGATGTTGACCGACGGGAGCTGGGGAGGATCTCAAAATGATCATGTCAGTTGTTAAGTCCCTCGCGCCTGTGACGCTCGGCACCGTGCTGATCGCAATCAGTCCGGCTTCATTGTCGGCTTCTGACGCTCAGGACCTCGCGTTCGCTCACGCTGACATGCCAATCAAACAGCTGAAAGACGTCTATTTGGATTGCGAGCGGGGAGGCCGCCGGTGCGCTGGGGACGGACGATGTGATGTACTGTTCGATGCGCGAGTTCCGACTAGGCGCGCGATAGCAGTTTGCGCGTAATCAACGATGCATGGCCTTCTGCACCGTGCGACGCGGCCCTGCGATCGACCACTTCGAACCATGTTTGGACCGCGCACTTCGCCGATCAGCGCAGTAACCAACCCGCGGAGTTCCGCGAGCGACAGCCTTCAAACGAATCAGTCGGTGGTAGCGTCACGCATAGGGTGAATCACGAACGCGCTCGCCTGCAAACCCCTTCGCCCGGAAATCTGCCCCGGTTACGCGGTTCGCCAGCAGACTGAGAAGGAGCGGCTTCAGCCGATCGCCGATGCTATTTGTTATCTTTGTGCCGAATGGCAGCTTTGCGCCCCGATTTCGCCCGTTCGACTATATCGTTCGAACTCCCGAAAGCTGTCGGGGCTCCGGCCCTCTCAAACCCTCCACCGCCGTTGTCGCGCATGTGCCGCGTGCCACCTGCCGTGCTTTCAGCGAGCCGACCTTACCTCCAGTCTGGAACCTAGCAGTCGCCCAACTGGTTCAACCTTCCGCCACGGCCGGGCAGGGGAGGGGCGTGCAAAACGGTAGGCGCGACCTAAGAAACGGTCGCGGTTCGAGTCGGTAGAGGGATACCGCCAATACAGTGCTGTGACCGAGTTCGTTTGCTGACGGGGCCTCTTAATCAGCGCAAATAAGTCCGACTCCGGACTCTGCAACCAGTTTCAGCATAAATCACTAATAGTCGCGATCTGACCAAAGCGCCGCCGGAAAAAAACGGCAAGGCCTTTTCCACGGCAGGTTTGGCGAAGCGCGGAAGGGCACTCGGCCGCCCACGTAACCGGCATGCACGGTGAAGACGAGAAGGACGCTCTTCCAAGCGCGGAGTTCGAATCCTCCCTCACCGAAAACGGCGTATTCGCGGCACGTCAGCTTACGACACAAATATGCGGGGTTGATGGTTCGACCTGGTAGATGGCAGAGATCAACTTCGGCCTCGCTAAGCGAAGTCGTGGGGTTTATCCGACAGCGGAATCAGGATACGCGACGAGCGCCCCGTGCCGGGTCAACCTCGCCGTCGGCAAGTACCGATCGGTGCGGAACCAAGCGGATTCACGCTTGTCGGCAGCGGACGCCGGCGGTGGCGATCAGCACCCGAGCAGGCTCC